>CAZIFW010000006.1:0-83842 GCA_964538275.1 uncultured Bacteriovoracaceae bacterium | reverse complement strand
CAGCTTTGAACGTCATGTTTTTGGGAATTGGGTTCGTAACCACAATATCGGTTGCTGCTTCTTTACCTATATTTCTATAAGTAATAACGAATATAACCTCCTCTCCGGGCACTACATTTGTAGCAGGCACCAACTTTTTGGACTTTTTGCCATCCTTAGCAACATCTTCCTTCTCTATGAACGCTTCGTTCTTCAGGTCTATACTTTTTGCCTGAAGAGCAAACGCGTTCAAAAAGAACAAAAGCGTTACTCCTTTTTTGAAAATCTGTTTCATGTGAATTTCCTCCTTCGAAAGCAGACTAAGTACCATTGTTAAACTGTTCATCAATCAATCCTCACTTGGAAGGTTACAGTGTGGGTAGTAGGAGCGGTCACTGTATCCAACGCAACAAGAACTGAAGTTCCATTAAAGACGCCGGCATCTGCATCAGCAGCGTCTGTAAGTGGCAAAGTATTTAAGCGGATGGAGTTTGCAACATAAGTTGTTCCAACCGGAATCAAGTCACTGAGATTTACACTTGTTAAATTTCCTGAACCTGTAACATTCAACTCAAGTGTGTAAGTGATAATTGCATTTTGAATAGGGAAGTTATCTCCGTTGGGGTCAAGAATGCTTTGAGATTTTACAAGTGACGCTGAAGCCGAACCGACAATGAATTTTCCAAGTGCTGTAATCGCTCCGCCTTGAAGACCCATCAAAGCATCTACCCCACCATCACCTTGGCCGTTGTATGCAGTACCAGATGGACCTGCACCGGTTTTAGAAGTTGCTGTAAGATTTATTTCGGATTCATCAGCAGGATTTAAACTCGCCTGTATGCTTGAAAGCACAAACAAGACAAGCGTATCATTCATTGCAACGAGTGGATCGTTTACAGTGGGAGAGTAAAGCGTATCAACACCATCGTCGTAAATTCCGTTGCCATTGCTATCCAAATAAATTGCTGATGTTGACGGATCAAAGTCATCAGAAACTGACTGAGAAATTGAAATTGAAAAACTTTCATCGCCATTACCCTGATTGCTTAACGTGTATGAAAGTACTGCATTTGACTCAGGCGACTGAACTAGAACACCGCTTGGATTATTACTCACAAGTGAAAATGAAATGATTTCGTCAACGCGAAATGAAGTTGTATTTGAAACAACACTTTCACTCACAGAGTTCATTGTGAAATCTACTGTGGCAAAGTTTTCAATGAGTGTGTTTGCAGGAGTTGCTGAATATGCGTGAGGAAGAAATACAATTTCCCCAATCCCCACTAGGGTTATTAAAAAAATTCCGCGGTTGAAAAAATGGGAGACCCACTTCAACCCACGAGTTACATTCTGCATTTCGCGCCTACTACTCCCACTTATATTTTCGTCCCTGAAAGGCAAAAATTTAAGTAAAATCCCATTAATTTTCAGAAACTTAGACAATATTTTGCCTCCCCCGAAAAGGGGAGAAAATACACCGGCACCGGACTTGCAAGGTTGTTCAAGAGTTAACAATGATGAACCCACTTTTTTATCAAGGATTTCTTATACTTGCCCTCAATCAACCCGTTGCCCTTAGGCCCGATGGAGGAGTAGTTTGGGTCTCTTCAAAAGAAGCTGCAAAGATTCAGACCCAGCAGGATCAAGTCACTCTCCTCCCCGTACAAAAAAAAGTGATTTTCTTAAGTGGTTTTCAGCTCGGAAAGAACAAAATTTCCCCAACCCTTATCACAACACCCGCCAACCTTTTGGCACTCAAGAAATGTCCCAACAATAAACACATTCAAATTCTTGATGAAAAATTAACATTCAAATCCAATGACATTTCTGATTTTCCAACTCACTGTGGTTTCGACGATCTTGTCCTAGGTCATCTCGACCAAAAGCGGGGGTCCCCCCACCCATCAGACAAAGAGATTTTTTTGCAAACAGAAAAAAATTTACAGAAGAGCGGAATAAAAATTGGAATAGCAGAATGGCGAGAGGGAAAAAGAAAACTTGCCATTCACTCAACCGTTTCCGAATCAAAGATTATGCTAAAAATTCCTGAGGAATTAAAAGCTTTTTATGAATTAGATTTTCGTAATCATTCCAAACCAGGTAAAAATTTAATTTTTCAACTCACACTTTTTGAGTTTTCCAGACAACGTGCTCGTAAAATGGGATTAAAATGGCCCAAAAGTATTTCTCTAATTTCCATAGATAATTTAGGTAAAAACAGACTTAATCTTTTAGACAGCAGTGGTGATGGTGCAAAAGAAATATCGCTCGAAGCCGACTTTGGGGAAAGCCAGGGTGTTGGAAAAGTCATTGCCCAACCTACTCTTCGTACTCAACCCGGAATAGAAAGTCGTTTTCTATCAGGTGGAGAGTTTCCAGTTAAAAACAGCAACGCATTTAACTCACAAACCAGTTGGAAAAGTTATGGATTAAAAGTTGCACTTACACCGAATCCGGAAACTCAAATTGGAGACACAGAAGTTGCCGTGGATTTTAAACTAGAATTTTCAGAGCCCAATATGGAGTACGCCGTGGAAGGAACTCCTTCAATTTTTCAAAGACAACTCGAAAGTCGCTTCGAGGTGCGCAGTGACGAACTCACTGTGCTTACAAGTATGATTACACTCAGAGAGGGCAAAGGACGTGATGGTGTTGCTATTCTAAGTCAAATCCCTATTATAAGTTTATTATTCGGAGAGAATTCAAAACTGAGTAGCAATTCTGAACTTTGGTTTGCACTCAAACCTACATGGGAAGAAATTCCCCTTCGCTCTGCCAACAGATCTGTAAATTTGGAAAATTCACTATGAGCCCGTTCTTGAAAAATATCCTTGAAAATAATCAAGTAGAGGACATCGTCTTAAATCCTCAGGGCGTGAGTTTTTTTAGTAATGGTAAATGGTCTACTCCGCAGCAAGATCTGATTTGTACAGAAAAAAACTTATTCATTCTCTCAAGACGAATAGCTGATCGAGCCAACATCACTCTAGGACTAACCCAACCAAGCGCCGATTCTTTTATAGATTTTAATGGAGAATTTCTTTTTCGAGCTCATGTTGTGGTAACACCCATGGCACTTAATGGTACAGAAATTACATTGCGTCGAGTTCAGCAAGCAAAGCGTTTTTCACTCGAGGATTTCAACTTAGATAAAGAAACTTGTATTGAATTAAAAAACTCAATCCTCAAGAAGGAATCCATACTTGTAGCGGGAGCAACGGGAGCTGGAAAATCTTCGCTCCTAACTGCACTCATGAACTTAACTCCTTCTCATGATCGAGTTTTAGTGCTTGAAGACAGTCCAGAATTACCCGTTCCAAATGCTCTTAGCTCTAAACTTCTCACTCGTTCGGATCGTTTTGGATTTAGAGAAGGTGCCCAATGGGACTTATCTCATTTAGTCTATGAAAGTTTACGAATGCGTCCGGATCGAATCATTGTGGGTGAGTGCCGCGGTCCCGAAGCCAAAGCCATTTCTCAAGCTCTAATGACAGGCCACAAAGGAGTCATGACCTCCATACATGCAGGGTCTTGCTTAGAAGCACTTGAGCGCTTTGATCGTCTTGTACAGGGCGCACAATCTCAGAGTACCTTTGCGAGCCGCGAACATTGGGATCTTGTTATTCATATTGTACTCAATCCGCAAGGCGTACGAAAAATCAGTGGTCTTTTAAGAAAATAGCCTGCGATGAAATGTATCGATAAAAAAATCATTTGCGAACTTAATATTCTAAAGAATCGCTTAGATTCAGGTGAATCTATATTGCAATGTCTTCAAAGCATGGGAATTCCGTTAAAGGGAGACGCTTTATTTCTTTCACGCTGGAATCAGCTCTGTGAGTTAATGATTCAAGGAAAAGTTTTACCTGCAAAAGCCATAGGTGAACTTACGCAACAATTAGAAAGTAACAACAAATTACTTGAACTCGTGAATCAAAAGACTTTATCTCCTCGAATTCAAGCTTACTTAAGCATGGGAATAATTTTTGCGCTTATAATTTCGGCTTTTTTTCTATTTCCCCCTAATTTAAAACCTTCATACGGAATTCTTTTTATTTCAATTTCTTTAGCAATTTGCTCACTTTTAGCTATGAAACTTCTATTGAAAAACTTTCAAAAGGAACTTATTTTTTTAGAATGGATCTACTTTTTAAAATCACTTTCGCTCTCACTTCAATGCGGGATGACACTTCCCCATGCATTATATGAAAACCAACCTAACTCAACAACTTTAAATAAGTGGCCTCAGAGTATTCGCAAACGCATCAACATTCAAAACATTGAATCCTTTAATGAAACAAACTCAGATATAGAAAAAAATTATCTATGGAATTTAGCTCATCGAGTATGGTCAAGCATAAGTCGTAATTATCAGCAGGGATTGTCGCAAGTAGAATTAATGAGCAAACTCTGTGGACTCTTAGAAGATGAATTTAAAAATCGTATGGTCGCTAAGAGTGAAAAACTCAGTTTTTTACTCTTAATTCCACTTTTTGCATTGAGCGTTCCAGCGGCATTGATTCTACTTTTTGTGCCTTTAGTTTTAGCTGTCTCAGGCTCATAGCAAAGAACAAACTGACCTATTAAGACTATTCAGAGCAGCTTCCATCGCAGAAACACATATCCACTGCAGGCCCCTCTACGTTGTGGCCGCATCCATCATACCTAGGGTAACACGTACCACCAGCATTCAAGTACCATACGGGATCAGCCGTAGAGCATATGCAAGAACCATCATCATAAGTTGCGGCAGGATTGTAGTTGTCATAGCCATTGAGCATACAACCACCTACATCATAGCTACATGATCCATCGTCCACATTGGCTGCTGAATTGTAATTGCTTGCGGCTCCGTCCGTACATCCATATACTTCTCCCCCACCACCTTCATCATAAGTGCACGAACCATCATCTGAAGTGGCTTGCGAATTGTAGTTGTTCGCTGCTCCATCAGTGCAGCCAGAGATTTCCTCGCCCCCACCACCCTCATCATAAGTGCACGAACCATCGTCTGAAGTGGCCTCTGAATTGTAATTGTTTGCGGCTCCATCCGTACAACCAAACACATCTCCACTACTACTTTCTTCACTGCTACTACTTTCCTCGTTATTTTCATATGGACATGGGCCTAATGCACTTACACATTCTTCGTAGTTACTGCCTCCAGTATTCCACCCTGTTTCACCAGAACCATCGCAATTATCAATGTTTGCATCACATGTACAACCGGCTCCCCAAGCTAACTGTAAAGTTGACAACGTATACGCTGGATCCACACAAACGCACTTATTGTAAGCATCGGAGTACGCAAAACCTGTTCCGCACTGTTGCTCGTCGCTACTACTGCTACTCTCACACTGCTCTAACGGAACAAAACCACCGCAGCCAACATCTTCACAAAGATTAAACTCTTCATTCATTGCATAACTTGTAGTACATTCCGATGAGCTGCTTTCACTCGACAAACTAGCTCCCTCGCTTGAGCCTCCACTACTCGATTCACTGCCTCCACCACCGCTTGATCCACCACCTGCTTGTGCGAGCAACCCCGCAGGCAATCTTCCTGTACATTCGTTCATTATGAGTGGATGTCCAATCACTCCCGTTTGCTGATTGTATAAATATCCACCCGCATCTTCACACGTACAAAAATCCGTACACGTTGTGTACTGAATATCATTTCTTAAATTATATGGATTTGTCGCCGCTACTATATTCGATTGTGCAAAAAACTTTCTATCTTCCCCATTCGGTACTTGGGCTGGACTGCAATGCGCCTCAGGCGCTCCTGCCTCCGTGATATCATTCAACTCAATCGCTTCTTTTCTTGGCCATACTTCTGATCCCTGACGGCAATACAACATCATCTGCGTCTTCTTTGTCGTTAACGCTGACCTTAAGTGATTGATGTAATTTTGTGAGGTCGCTACTCGCGCTTCTTTCCGAAAATCTAAAAACTTTGGTAGCGCAACAATTGATATGATTCCCACTGTCGTAATCACCATGAGTAATTCCACCATGGTGAAACCTTGCAATGAACCCTTGTGGGTGAGGCTCTTTTCTACAAACATACAGCCCCTTCATTATCTCGTAAAAGGCAGCCATTGATTGCTAATTCCACGTAAACATAGTGAAACGTTTTCGTCGCGCCTTTAATGTCCACAATGGCTTATCGTCAAACCTGATCTAGAAATTCAGCCTTAACAAAAAATCAATATGGACAGCTTCCTAGGCTATTTTCGCATTCATACGAACCAACAGGTGTTGAACCCATACAAGGCTCCCAGTAAACGCATGTACAGGCTGAATAGTAAGCGCCATCAGCCCATCCGTAATACCCAGGACCACACGACGATTCACTACTACTGCTCTCGAAAATACAACTACCATCATCTGAAGTTGCAGACGCATAATAGTTCGAAGCACTTGGATTCATACATCCGTAAATTGTACTATCGCTGCTAGAACTACTCTCACTAGATGCTGGACATGCATTCCCAGGATCATATGTACAGAAGTAAGACATTCCACCATCACAAGTCATATGAGTTTCACCCATACCACATGGCCCGCTGCTGCTATCACTACTGCTACTTTCACTGCTATAGCTACAGCCTCCGCAGTATGAACAATCTACATATTCATCTAAACTCGCACAATATGCTGCTCCATAGGTACGAATACACTGTGAGCCGTCTCCAGAAAGATTAAAGTACTCAAAATTTTCACCACACGAAGACGATTCCTCGCTACTACTTGATTCAAAAGGACAAGACCCGATGTTGTTTGTACATTCACTAGGATCGACAAAATCGTATGATATTGTTCCGCCGCCACAACCTGAAGTGTCGGTTACGCGGCGACAGGAAGAACATGTCTCATACCAACTATAACTCACGTTGGCCGCACAAGAACTAATTCCGTTACACTGTCCATTGCTACCATCAAAGGTTCCACCCGCTGCTTCACATTCAGCTCGCCCTGTATCTTCACAATATGTGCCATTGAAGCTTTGCCAATGCCAGCAACCTATACAATTTTGACCGTCATAAGCCGCATAATCCCATCCGCCTGCTGAGCATTCACATGTGCAAGTTTCATTGTTCCATGTTCCGCCATTACAAGCCGACTGATTTTCACAAACGCTACCGCCACCGCCGCCACATAAATCAAGTGCAACAAAACCTCCGCACCCAACGTCCTCACAAAGATTAAACTCCTCATTCATTGCATAAGATGTGGCACACGAAGAGCTGCTATCGCTCGACTCCCCTCCACCTCCACTTATTTCCGACGAAGAACTTCCTCCTCCACTGCTGTCACTACTGCTAGCTCCACCGCTTGCGCCACCACTCATTTGTGCGAGCAGCCCCGCAGGTAATCTTCCTGTACATTCATTCATTATGAGTGGATGTCCAATCACTCCCGTTTGCTGATTGTATAAATATCCACCCGCATCTTCACACGTACAAAAATCCGTACACGTTGTGTACTGAATATCATTTCTTAAATTATATGGATTTGTCGCCGCTACTATATTCGATTGTGCAAAAAACTTTCTATCTTCCCCATTCGGTACTTGGGCTGGACTGCAATGCGCCTCAGGCGCTCCTGCCTCCGTGATATCATTCAACTCAATCGCTTCTTTTCTTGGCCATACTTCTGATCCCTGACGGCAATACAACATCATCTGCGTCTTCTTTGTCGTTAACGCTGACCTTAAGTGATTGATGTAATTTTGTGAGGTCGCTACTCGCGCTTCTTTCCGAAAATCTAAAAACTTTGGTAGCGCAACAATTGATATGATTCCCACTGTCGTAATCACCATGAGTAATTCCACCATGGTGAAACCTTGCAATGAACCCTTGTGGGTGAGGCTCTTTTCTACAAACATACAGCCCCTTCATTATCTCGTAAAAGGCAGCCATTGATTGCTAATTCCACGTAAACATAGTGAAACGTTTTCGTCGCGCCTTTAATGTCCACAATGGCTTATCGTCAAACCTGATCTAGAAATTCAGCCTTAACTCAAAATACACAAAGCATAAAAATCATTTAAGCCACTCTGAGCGTCAAAACTTGAACCAAGCCAAAATATACAATGCATTTTTTTTTAACTTTATGCCGTTAGAACGAGTATACAAAACCAGCATTTAAGAGAAAGTCTACAGAGCTCGTTAACTGAATTTGGGGAATAGCTTCTAATCTTAAAGAATCGAAGACATAGTAAGTCACACCCACTCCAATAAATCCTCCAAACTCGTTTTCAAGAATACGCGTATTTAGAGAGTTAAACTGTTGTGGTGATAGATTTGTTGTAATGGATCCATATTTGTAGAGCATGCCCAATTCTACTGGCAAGCCCACACGTGGAGACAAGAGAGGTTCCCAGTGCGCATAGAGTCTCATGTCTATGTATGTCACTTTTAGATCTGAATTTAAATGAGTCTCCGACTTACCCACGTTGATACCGCCACCTAATGCCAACTCCACAGGAGTGTCTCCAATTGCAAGCGAGGGAAAACCTCTACGCAAAAAAGCTAGAAATCCAAAATTCCAAGGGTCTGGTGCCGCTACTCCCGAAAAACCGATGTGGGTGAGTTTTCCAGAGGGCGCTTCTAGTTGACTGATTTCAGAACGTGGAACTTTTCTGCCAATGCGACTTTTAGGAACCCATCCCTCTTCGCCTGTTTCTACAAGTCTAACGCGAGCCCATTGATCATCTTTGCTCGATGAAAGTAAATCGACTTGGTCATTCGGCTCAAGCTTTCCAAATTTTGCCGCGTTTCTGCGGGCCTCTTCATAAAAAGGACTTGGCTGTTTTACCAAGTAAGTGGCAGCTCCTTGATCAAAATCATCGAGCGAATCTTCATCCGCTTCTTCAGAATCTTTTGTTCCTATCTTAGCTGAAGGCGCATCTTCAGTTTCATCAACTGGCAAATCAGCATCCGAGCCTGTTGATTCTGCCACTACAGATTCACGTGTTTGCCGTGGAGTTGAGATCTCGCTCACGGCAGCTGAGGCTTCATCCATAGGCTTAACAAAAACTTTACGAATCCAGCCATAGCGCAAACCATCGGAAATAAATACCCATTTACGATCTGGACTTTGTTCAAGTGCCCGAAAATTAGAACGGCCACCTGTCTCTGTTAAAACTTGAGAATTTTCTGCAGGTTGTGAAAAGAGTCTCGCAGGTTTTTCTACGCGCACAGCAATTTGGCCGTAAGCTTGGATTGATAAAAAAGCCCCAAGTCCCAAAAAATACTTCCAACGTTTAACCATGCTGTCCTCTCTAAATATTAACGCTCACTTAGGAGAAAATTAACCCTAGCTCCGCCATCAATCTGCCATATTGAAGAAGGAGGCAAAAACATGACAGTACAGCTATCGCCGCAAAACGTGCGGCTCGAGGTAAAGCCCGAGGAACAAGACTTCGAAATTCTAGTAGTAGAAGACGAAGACCTCATGAGTGCGCTTATTTTGAGATACCTTGAGAGCAGCGTTATTCCAAATCTAGGAGGCGTAAAGCCCAAGATTAGGATTCTTGATCGCGGCTGGGATTTACTTCAATCGGATTTAAGCAATGTTCGCGTTGCCGTGGTGGATTTACTTCTACCGCAAGTAACGGGAATAGATTTAATTCGCAACTTTCGCTCACGCTATCCCAACATGGGAATAGTACCTATTTCGGGGATGGCAACAGAGCCCATGCGCCGAAATCTGAGCGAGATTCTCAAGGGTGATTTTACTTTGATTGATAAACCCTTGCGCAAAGAAAGTTTCAAAAATGCTTTCACAAAAGCATGGAAATTTTGGAGCCCACCAAAACCAGAAGAGTTTGCCTTTAAGGAGGACGAGCCTTCCTGGAACGCGGTGTCTGCCGGTATGAACTCGGTAAAGATAGAAAAGCGTAGGCTCCCGCGAAGATCCTCGGATTCCCAAGACCCGTCAGAGGGGGAATCTGACAGTCATTAGGACTGTATGAGCCGTTCTCCGCTGGAGAATTGGCTGGATCTCCACATGTAGAACGTTAGAGGAGGAATTTATGAACGGGAGAATAATTAGACTAAGACGTCACGAATACAGGAATGTCAGCGAGGCAGGACCTCCCTAAAGGCACTCTCAGCTAAATTGAACTTTAAGGCAGCTCGGCCCACTCTTGGTGCGGCTCAGCTGCTTTTCCTTTTTTAATCAGTATCGTTTGACTACGAGAGGCAAATACCCTAGTTTTTGAGCACTTAGAGCCCAACTTAAGGTGGAAAAAAAACGAATGCCCGTAACCCGATCATCAACTCAAAACCCTACTCAAATCCGCAGACTCTTTCACGAAGAAGACGAACTCGAACCCAATCACTACAAAGAAGATGGAAAATCTTTTGAAGAGTTATTTGAGTCCGCAGCCGAAAACGCTCCAATTGGAGAAGGCCGACTTACCGAAGGTAAAGTCGTTTCTATAGGCAGCGACGTTGTTCTTATCGACATCGGACACAAGTCCGAAGGTGAAGTACCTATCGCTCAATTCAAAAATGCTGCTGGTGAATTAGAAATCAGCGTTGGCGAAATGGTTGAAGTTTTTGTTGAAGCTACGGATAGCGGACATGTTCGCGTATCTAAAGAAAAAGCTGACCGTGCAAGAGCATGGGACGAAATCACTGAAGCTTGTAACAGCAATGCAATTCTTGAAGGAACTGCAACAGGCGTTATCAAAGGTGGTCTTTTGGTAGACATCGGCGTTAAAGCCTTTCTTCCAAGCAGCCAAATCGACATTCGCCCTGTTAAAAACCTTGAACAATACGTAGGTAAGCCTATGAAAATTCGAGTGATCAAATTTGATCCTCGTAAAGGAAACGTTGTTGTTTCTCGCAAAGCCGTTCTTGAAACAGAAAAAGAGCGCCTCAAGGGTGAAACTCTTAAAGTACTTAAAGTAGGCGCAGTTGTTCGCGGTATTGTTAAAAACGTTACAGACTACGGCGCGTTCGTAGATATGGGCGGAATGGACGGACTTCTTCACGTGACTGATATGAGCTGGGGCCGTGTAAAACACCCTTCAGATATTATCCAAGTTGGACAAGAAATTAACGTTCGCGTTCTTAAGTTTGATGCTGAAAAAGAGAGAATCTCTCTAGGTCTTAAACAAACTCAACCCGATCCTTGGATGACAATCCAAGAGCGCTTCATTCCTGGCCAACGTGTTAAAGGAAAAGTTGTAAGCGTAGTAGATTATGGCGCTTTCATTGAAGTTGAATCAGGCATTGAAGGTTTGATCCACGTTTCTGAAATGAGCTGGACTCAAAAAATTAAAGATCCTCGCAAGATTGTAAACATCGGAGAAGAAACAGAAGCTGTTATTCTAGACATCGATCTTGAAAACCGCCGCATGAGCTTAGGCCTCAAGCAAGTTAACCCTAACCCTTGGGATAGCCTTGAGCACAAATATCCTTCTGGAACACGTATCAAAGGTGTCATCAAAAACATCACTGACTTCGGTCTCTTTGTTGAGATTGAAGAAGGCATTGACGGTCTAGTTCACGTATCTGACTTAAGCTGGGACGCTAAGATTTCTAATCCTGCGGACCACTATAAGAAAGGCGACACTCTTGATGCCGCAGTTCTAAACGTAGATCGAGAAAACGAGCGCGTTTCTTTGAGCGTTAAACTTCTTCAAGGTGATCCTTGGCAAGAATACGTTAGCACACACCCTCAAGGTACAACCGTTGATGGTACAGTGACTAAACTCGCTAACTTTGGTGCTTTCGTAGAGCTTACGAAAAACATTGAAGGTATGATCCACGTTTCTGAACTTTCTGATGAACGCATTGTTCACCCAGAGAGCGTTGTAAAAGTGGGCGATGTTGTTAAAGCTGAGATCATTAACATCAACCTTAAAGAAAGAAAGATCAGTCTCTCTGTGAAGAGTCTCAACCGTAAGGAAGAGCGCGAAGCTATGGCTTCTTACCAGAAGTCTGACTCTAAATCCTCTTTCAGCGACACTATGAGCCCTGAAGTAGCTGCTAAACTTGCAGCTATGTTGAGTGGCAAAAAGTCTGAAGAAAAATAAGTAACATTTACCTATAGGTAAATGTTCCGCAAAAAGCCTCGCTATTCTTTAAGAGTAGCGAGGCTTTTTGCATTAAATTCTCAAATTAACTCTCATCTCAAAAGTTTTAGCCCTTTTAAGATGCTCCCAAAGATCTTAGCTATTAAGAAGTCACTTAAGAGGTGCTCATGAAAAAATTATTAGCCCTATCATTAAGCAGTGTTGTATTTGCAGGATTTTTAAATGCTCAAGAATTTAAAACTTCTGACTTTTTTGATCGAAAAGAAAGCCCCTCTATCCCCGATATCAAAAGCAAAGTCGCAGAACTCAAAACCAGTCTTAGCAGCGCAGAGCTTAGCGAAGCACAAAAAGCAGCTCTAAGTGCCGTAGAAAAATCACTTGAAGTTGTAGTAACTCCTGCCAAGTACAAAGTGACTTTTAGCCGAGGTCCAAGCTTCAGAGAAGCTGCCATAGCCAAACAAATTGCTCTTCACGATGAAAATGATTTGCCTCATGCACTCAGCTATCTATACGAAAACTGGGACAATATTTCTCAAGTATGCGGTGCTGTTTCCTATAATGATCCAGATGTAGACATTGAATTCGACGATGTTGTTCAGCTCGTAAGCGAAGAACCTACCTATGTTTGGAACTCGATCAAAGAGTCAGGAGCTACTAGAAGCGTTGCTTATATTCTCTACACAGTCTTGGATCTTAAAGTTGTTAAAGATGATTCCGGTGAATTCAAAGACTGCCAATACCCCTACTCTTATTCGCTTGTTGCTAAAGATTTGACTTCTGAAGGCGAAATTAATTTTCTTGATGAAAATGTGTTCGACTTAGAAAATCTCATTAAATTTAGATAGATACAATAGAAATTGCCGCGTGGCGTTGACTTCAGGGCCACGCAGCTATACAGTTCCCCCGTGCCCCGACACCTGCTATTTTATATTTTTTTGTTATGCGCGATCAGCACCTCAAAACTTCACGCTATCGACACACATCAGCCAGATAATAGCTGCAAAAATTCCCTTGGCAATGGAGGCCCTCAACTCAACATAGCGGCCATTTTAAAATCCGCTCAACTAAACCAAGCAAGCATTGCTGCCAGTACTAAACAAGTCGCTGGAAACATCACTATTAGACCTGATGCAAAAAAAGCAGCTGAAATGTTTAGAAAAATTTTTTTAAAAAGAATTAAAGAAGTCTTGGGCGTATATACATTTAAGCTTGCTGCCAATCCTTTTGCCCAAACTCGAACTCACAAAGAACTAATTATTGATATTGGAAAAGAACTTTTAATCAAAACACTTCCTCCAGAACATATTAAAGAACTCGGACTTGATCAGTCTCCTGAAATTAAACTTGATGCCTTTGAAGAAGCCGTCAAAATTGAGGGCCACTACCTTGAACTCAAACTTGATTCAACTCTTGCTGGAAGCTCTGATACCCTAAGACTAATTATTTCATCAAACATTAAGAATCAGGGAATGCTTGTTCGAATTGAACTTAGAAGTAAAGAGTCTGCTCTCTTAGACATAAACGATCCCAAAGCTGAACCTAGTGAAGCGATAACATTTGATGTTTTCACAAAAGATAAGGGACTATCTTGGGACGGAGTTTATTCGCATACTAAAGCAGACAAAAAATACAAGCCAAGACTTCGTTTTCAGAGACTTCAAATTGAAGACATAGATCTCATAACTAAAGTTCAAGAAGCTAAGATTTTTGAAATTGCCTCAACTCAAGATGAAGAGAACGCTATAGCTCACTTACACGCTCAGGCAAAAGACCCTGAAAATGCATTCAAAGCTGTTTTACTTTTACCTCCCAGACCTCAAAAGACTGATGATGCAGCTACTTACTCAGAGTTCAATCACTCCTTTAGTGCCATAAGTGATAAACTGAGGTTCAAGAATAAAAAAGACTTGCGCAATTTCTTAAAGAAATTCTTAACTGAGCACATCAAAAACCCAAAAAATAAATCAAACCTCAATATAGATATGCTACTTGCAGAGATTGAAGACGGACAACCAGTTTTGCTCTTACTGGATCACTTTAATAATTTTATATATTCACCAAAACATTTAAAAAATGGACTTTCAGATCCTTTAATATTGAATGGTCTTAATAGAACTTTGATAGATTTTATTGAACATGCAAAGCTTATCGACCTTGTTCACAAAGCTACATATTTAAGAATGAAAGGAATGCATGATAATTCTGCTAAAAGTGCTCAAGTCCTATTAACTGAAGAAACTGCTCTTGGAACGCCTGATGAAGCAACACCCGATGTAGATTCCACATTGAATCAAAACCTGAGCACAGAAAGCGCCCTACACCCTAACAATACTGAATCCGAGAGCCTTAGGGCTAAAGTCGAAGAACAAAGACTTCGCATTGAAAAACTTGAAAAAGAGTTAGCTCAACATCAAGCTGAACAACTGCGCTTAGCCGAAGACAAAGCTCTTGAAATTGCAGCAGATGAAATTACTCTTAAAGACCAGAAAATCGCAGCATTAGAGATCAAACTTCATAGTAGTAAATCCGCAGAGAACTCTCTTCGTGAAAGAATACTTTCTTTAGAACGTGCAGGTACTTTAAGTGAAGCAGAATTGCAACGGCTTAGAGAACTTGAAGTCCAGGGAATAAGCAGTGTAAAAAATGCCGTTGCCTTTGCATCTGCTCTTCATCCAAATTCTTTCGCAATCAACGCTCAGGCCCAAAAACAATTAGACTCTCTATCTGTTTCTGATGCTCGAGACTTAGAGTTAAGCCAAGAAATTTATTCTTCACTCACAGGCTTGTGGCACATCCTTTGGAAACAAGGTGCGCCCAAGAATCTTGAAAGCAAAGCTGCCTTGTTTAAACAATTAACCGGTCTTGATATAGCCTTTGACGAAACAAGCGTTACGAAAGAAAAATTAATCGCTCAAGAAGAGAGAAGCTTTGTCTTTGAAGGCACTACTTACATTGCATGGCCGCACATAAAACTAAGTAATAAAAAGAGAATTTATTTTGCAATAGATCACGAAAAGAAAAGGATCATTATACATTCATGGCCCAAGCACTTGTGGACTCATCACGACGGCAGTATGAAGTAAGGGCTTTTCTTAAGTTGTTCATAGTGTCGCTCGCTAGCTTCTTTGGGATTAATCCACTCAATCACTGCGGCATATCCCAAACTTTCTGGGTCGTGCCGCAGATAATTTGATATTACCTTTAACACGTGAAAACCTCGCTTGAGTTGGAAAGTTAAAGTTTTATCTATCAACTTTCCATTCACCACTTGCTTTACATAATCTTCAGCACTCATTTTAGAAGAGTATTTATGGTAACTTCTTAAGCGCGCTCCTGCACGAATACGAACTAATTTAAGGTGCTCAACCAATTCTTGTCGGGCCACATATAAAGCCTTGCCACATCCTGTACCCTGGCAACTCGGGTCTACCATAATCTCCGCTCCGTACAACGTGCGACCCTGCACAGGATCATGATTTGTAAACATTCCTCCGTCAGTAAAATCACGCCAAGGAGTGACCCACTCATAGTCGTCCCAATTCACAATCAATGAAGCCGCAAAACCTACTATTTTTCCAGTCTCTACAGATTCAGCAACAAGCTGTCCTTCAGAAAAAACTTTTTGATGCGATAAGAGCTGAGCTTCAGACCACGCGGGACTGTCTGGATAAACCAATTTACAAATATCAATCAACGCAGGAATATCTTTTTCTTCAGTACGTCGTACTCGAAACTTCTTAGAGGGCATTAGAACGTTACCAAATCCACTTCTCGCGTAAATTCTGCGGTAAGTTGGCTATCAAGCAAAGGAAGTACTGTGCCAGAAGCACGACTATCTTCAATTAGTTTTAGATTTAATTCCCCGATTACCATTGTCTCTTGATTTGGAATTCCTTCAGCCAAAACACCATCTCTAGAAAAGGCAAAGTCACTCGGAGTTAAAATAGAGGCTTGACCGTAGTTCAAAGAAACCGCAGGCACCATCGGGAGCGAGCCAACAGTAGAAGAATGAATAACATACATTTGGTTTTCAATAGCGCGAGCTTGTGCACAGTAACGTACACGTAAGTAACCCTGGCGATCATCCGTGCAACTTGGTACGATTAACACAGTCGCACCCGCTCGAGCTGCGGTACGAGCAAGTTCAGGAAATTCGACATCGTAACAAATCGCAATTGCGACTTTTCCAAAGTTGGTATCAAAAACTTTAAAGCGCTTTCCTGGGCTTACAATCCAATCTTCTTTTTCAAAGCGAGTCATGTGAAGTTTATCTTGAACACCTACATCACCCGCCGGACTAAAAAAGTGGCAACGATTAATAAGCTCGCCAGTTTTTTCATCAAATACAGGAATTGTTCCAGCAACAATATACATTTTGCTTTTTTTAGCGAGAGTCTTCATACTTTCAACAAAACGAGAAGATTGCTTAGCAAGATCACGCACCTGTTCTTTAATAGGCTTTTTAATTTCACCTAGCGTAAGAAGTTGAACGGTAAAGTATTCGGGAAATACTAAAAGGTGGCATTTATAGTCGGCCGCAGTTTCTACTAATCCCGCAACTTGATCAAAAAACTGCTCGTAAGTAGATACTGGACGAATAAAATATTGCAAGGTAGCTACGCGAATTCGATCAAGTTTTTCCATAAGCAGCTAGATTAACGACTCTAAACAAGGGCGTCAAAGTCCTTTTTTTGCTGAGCCATAAGAATGAGAGGCAATGTATTTGAGAAAGGTGCTTTTAAGGGTTATTTTTACAGAATGTACAATTCCTCACCTGAGCAACCTCGTGTTCTTCCTTGGATCTTTACTGGCTTAATCACGCTTCTTGTAGTGGGATCTTGTTCTCTCACAACATATTTTAGCTTAGATAGAACCTTTAATTTTTTTGAAAGTTTTGATCCTCGCATTATTCGAACAGGCTCCTTAAAGTCTTCAGACGAAGTTATAGCTCAACTGAATATCGAAGGTGTCATCATGGGATCTCGTGAAGATATTTTTGATGCTCTTGATGAAATTGAAGAAGGTGTAAAAGAGAAAAAGGTTAAAGGTCTTTTGGTTTATATCAACTCTCCAGGAGGCTCGGTGGCCCCCACTCAAGACTTATTTATGCGCGTACTAGAGCTTAAGAAAACTATTCCGATTGTTTGCAGTATGGGCGATGTTGCCGCAAGTGGTGGTTACTACTTGGCCGCTGCCTGTGATGATATATATGCACTTCCTGGAACCACAACTGGCTCCATTGGAGTAATTTTTCAATTTTTCAATATGGAAGGTCTAGCAACTTGGGCAAAATTAAAACCTGTCACGATTAAATCAGGAAAAATGAAAGATGTTGGATCTCCATTTCGCGAATTAGCTCCCGAAGAACGCAGCTACTTAGAAAATTTGCTTAAAGAAGTGCATGAGCAATTCATTATGGACATTGCTAAAACTCGCTCTGAAAAAATCCCGCTCGAAAAACTTCGTGAAGTAGCAGATGGTCGCATCATGACGGGTGAACAGGCCTTAAAATTGGGACTTGTAGATAAAAACGGTGGTCCTAAAGATGCCATCAAATGGCTTCAAGACGACAAAAAACTCGGTGATCTTAAAGTTGTGCGACTACCTCGACCCAAAAGAAATATTGGCGGGATTTTAGGTCAGCTCACTACAGATGCAAATCCTATGGAGCGCATCTTAGATCAGCTTCATCCCTTTCAAGGCTTAGTACCGATGTTGTTACCCGCTCACTACCAGATGCAAATAAATCTGCAGAAGTAGCGAGCTCTTTTTTAGAGCCCACCACTTCTGTTCAATAGACTGTTTTCTATTGAAGATGTGATTCATTGCGAGTCATTTTCTAAATGATTTACAGTTTTAACTTTTTAGCAGCTTGAACACGTTTAATCTCTGCATTGCTTAAGCCCTCAAATGAACCTAAGAATGGATTTGCTATGTCTACAATTCCAGAAGACTGATTATTTAGTAATATGTTGATCAACATAATATAAGGTGCGTACTGAGGATTGGCCTGAGCGTAAATCATTGCAAAATTCAAAACAACAGCCATCAAATCTGTTTGATCACCTGTTCCGGACAAAAGTCCCTGCAAGTCACTCGCATCGTTCACCCCTAACTGCGAAAGCCAAGACTGATAATTAGAATTTCCTTGCATGTAATTAAAAGCAAGATTCAGCAACAGCTGCTGATTAGCGCCACCGCCTCCAGAAGTTAACAGAGCCTTTAAACTTGCAAAGTCCGTAACTCCCATTTGATCAAAAAGACCTGCATATTGTGGATTGCTAAACGCATACTGTATAGCTGCATTTGTAATAATATCTTGAATATTTGAGCCGTTTTTATCGCCTTTAAGAAAATTATTAAGATCAGCGGGTGTGTTAATTCCAAGTGAAGTTAAAATAGGACCCACTTGCGGATTTGTCTTAGCGTAGAAAAGTCCCAAGCTCAGCAAGAAGTTTTGCATATTGCTGCTTACCTGAGAACTCGATCCAGTATTGGTGGTGTTTTTTCCAAGTGCATGCACCTGAGAAGTCACCAATGCTCCGCTCAATACTAAACCTAATGTTAAAAATTTAAATTGTTTCACGCTTCATTCCCCTTGTTTTTTAGATTTTTTAATCTCCCAGCTACACACAACTAAGATGACATATTACATAGAAGGCTATTTTTGATTATTAATTTAAGATGAATAAGCATCTTAAAAACTAGCTGCGCAGCGTAACATTCTTTAGAAGTTTTAATTTGAACTACCAATTATCAAAGCAATCTCTAATCTATTTAAAGCGGAGGAGCTTATGAATTTTAAAAAATATAAATTGTCTTTTTATGGAGTTGCTTTGGCCTTGGGTCTTTTACTTCAAGGCTGCAGTGACGCAGCAAAAGCACTTAACTCAGTTACCAACAACTTTGGTAGCAATATCGACTTTGGTAACCTAAGTCCCAACAGCGTTAACGTACAGTGGGCATCGCCCAACACTGGACTTAAGGGAGCAACTGCCACTTATGATTTCAGAATTGTCGGCGCAACAGCTTCAGGCGTAAGCGTTATACAGAATTTAAATTCTGCGAATGAAATTACCAACACAGATCCAACAGTGGGCCCATTTGTTGTAGTCGATTGGGAACCTAACAATAACTTTCAATTCGACACAGAATTGGAAAAATACACCGCAGGAGCAAGTAATTTGACTCCAGATACCCAATACTATTTTGCAATTTATTACAGAGATTACTGCGCTCCCATAAGTCGTGGTGTACCTGAATGTGATGACGGTGAAGTTTTAGATCTAAGAACTGTGACGACTCTCACAAATGATTCACCAACCGTAGGAAAAGGCGGACTATTTTTCCAAGAAATTATTGCTGGTGGTGTGACTCTCAACTGGACAAGAGCATATATAAACAATGTAGGCCCTTCTCCAATCGAGTATAAAGTTGTAAAAGCGCTTAACAAAAACCAACTCGACACAGTTGCCCTAGCGAATGCCATTACTGGAAACAACCTTTTAGTAAACTGGCAAACTGAAGAAGAAATAAACCCTCCAACATCTAAAGGTAGAGATCCATATTTAAATGTAAGTGGATTAACTGTTGGCCAAAACGAATTCTTTACAGTTCTAGCTCGAGTGAGAGATGGCAATAGCGGAATATATCTTTACAATCCAAGAAGAATTCCAACTCCAAATGTAGAGTTTGAACTCGATGATGACGAACTTGAAGATGCTACACTTGATAATGAAAACATCGGAAGTTACCAAATATCTGGATATTGTGAATTTATTGGAACCGAAAATGTAAGTTTAACTGTCGCTGGAAATACACAAGTACTAGACTGTGAAGAATATCTCTGTAACGCAAACAACGCTGATCCTGCTTGTAATGGAAACTCAAAAGCACCTAGTGGTGGTATATGGCGTACTTACTTAAACTTGGCCGATGAAGGTTCCGATGCCCTTGACATTGCGGATGGAGAAGTTTCTGTAAGCGTTACCCACACCAATCCTATGGGTATCTCTTCAGTTAAAACGGATTCATTTATTAAAAATACAGTTAGACCAGAAGTCACAATCACAACTCCTGCCAACATTGACGACAATAACGTTAACAATTACTCAATTTCAGGAACTTGTTCGGCTAATGATTATTCCGTTTACCTAGGAATATCCGGTGAAAATAATCTGAAAGGGCTCCCATCAGCCAATTGTATAGACGGAGCCTGGACAATTAGCGAATTAAGCTTAAGTGGTTATTCCGATGGACAGATCAATTTTACTGCTTATCACAGAAACCAATACAACAATGCAGAACCAGCTGAAGCTAGCGCAATTAAAACTACAACTCCGCCCACTTCTAAATAAAGCGATTGTAAGTTTTATTTAACTTTCTAGAAGGGATGCAGGATCTTATCCTGTGTCCCATTTTTAATTTTCACAAGCTGCGTCTTGTAAGTTTATGAATGTGAAGCAAAATTATGAGTGATGAAAAAACTCTTACTTTTCTTTCTACTCATCTTTCAATTTGCTCATGGCAAAACGCTAACGTGGTCTGAATTCCAAAAAATTACTCATAACGAACCCCTCACTCTTGTCTATGCAGTATCCGAAGCCATGCCTTTGTCTAAAGAGGGCCTTAAAGGTATCAAAATTCTAGCCAAAGCGAATAAAATAAAACTCTTAGTAGTCAACGACCCCTTAAATCCATTATTAAATTCTAAATTTCCACTTATTGAGGCTTCTGAGAATTTTATAAAGTTAGGATTTTTTCATCATTACCCTTCGATTTCACTTTTTAAGAAATCAAGAATTTGTGGATCACTTGTTCCAGGCTTTAAAGAAGGTCCAACACTTAAGGAACTTTTTTCACTTCTCAAATCTCAGTGCAATACAGCTATTTCTATTTCCCCTCTTAATTCCCTAACAAAAAAAGCTCTCGAAGCTGAAATAATAGAGCTTAAAAAAATTCGAATACCTCGAAAGATTGGCTATTACAGTCGACCTGTTAATGATGTTTTTCAATCTTATTATACGGGAGATAAAACATATCTCTTTGATACGCTAAATTTAAAAGAGATTCCCTTTCAAGGTGCTTTTGATCTTATTGCCTCACCAGACGCTCGCTTTTTAACCCTTCCCACTCGACTTAGGTTTTTCAATGCCCAAAGTATTTTTGAAAACCCCTCTAACGCTTTAAACATTTCACCTATCTACCAAGACGACGAAATGTCTGATCAATATCAGTCTATTGGGATATTGGAGGCAAACACTTACAGAGTGATTACGGCATGGAGCCTTGAAGTTGCCTACAAAGATTTCTCATTTAACGAAACTGAAAATACGATAACTCCGATTGGTAACAAAACTTTACTCTGCCCCAACTTAAAAGCATCTACTCCCATTCTCTCAAAAGACGGAACAATGATTGGAGGCTACCTCTTCGGCCCAGAAGGCACTCACACAACACATATCATAAAAGTAAACACCCTAGATAAGACCTGCCAATCAGTACTTGATCTAGGTACTCGAACAAGCAAAGTAGATTTTAGCTATGATAATAAATTTGTTACCTATATAGCCACAAACGAAAGCCAAAAAGTAAACTTGGGCGCATACATCACCCGCATTGAAGACGGAGCAACTTGGGAGTTTGCCGGCATGAAAGAAAACGAGGGCATTAGCTTTCCAAGTTTTAAACCGAATGGAAATGTACTTCTCTTAAGAACAATTAAAACCGGAAATGTTGAAGATAATTTTTTTGAAGAATACACGCTTAATTTAAATGAGGAAGCTACACATGAAAATTTCTAAGTTTTTACTTATTTGCTTATCGATTCTACTGATTTCTCAAAACTCATTGGCTCAAAGTCCGTTCAGGCCCAAGAGCTCTAAGTTTCCGCTCAATGCGCCTGATTCCTCTCAAGTAGAACTAAGCGATGCTTTCACGGGAATCAGATTCAATCAGCCGATTTTTATGACCCAAGCATCTGAGCAGGAAGAAAACTTCTACGTTGTTGAACAAAGTGGAGTTATAAAACTTGTTACAAAGCGACCTAATACAAATGCCTCTTCACAAAATTTTGCCAATTTAAGAAACAAAGTTTCTCAGCAAGGTGGCGAAATGGGACTACTCGGCCTAGCCTTTGCTCCCGACTATGAAACAAGTGGTTATTTTTATGTTTCCTATACCGCTGATAATCCCGTTCGACTAGCCATTGCGCGCATGCGCCGTTCTCTAACAAATCCCCTAATTGCTGACCCAAACTTTAATGAAGTTATTTTAGAAATTAGAAAAGACTTTAGAGAGTATACTAACCATAACGGCGGTATGATTTCTTTCGGACCCGACGGAATGCTTTACATCGGTGTGGGTGATGGAGGTGGAGCTGGAGACCCTTTTAATAACTCTCAAAACACTGAATCCCTCTGGGGCAAAATTTTGCGCATTGATGTTAATAATCAAAACACATACTCAATACCAAATGATAATCCTTTTACTTCTCAAGCAAATTATCGCCCCGAGATTTGGGCGCTAGGACTACGCAACCCTTGGCGTTTTTCTTTTGATAAAGAAACTCAGCAACTTTGGCTAGCAGATGTGGGGCAAAATAGACTCGAAGAAATCAACATTATCCAAAAGGCAAAAAACTATGGCTGGCGAATATTCGAAGCCAGCACCAACCACAACAACCCTGAGAATCTCACTCAAGACTCTTTTGTAAAGCCTGTATGGGAATACGCTCACAATCCTGGAAGAAGCATAACAGGAGGTTACGTTTACAACGGTAACCTCATGCCTAAGCTCAAACGACACTATATTTACGGAGACTACGTATCAGGCCAAATATGGGCTTTAAAACACAACGACACCATTGGTTTAGCTAATTTTGAAATTGCTCAAATATCTCAACCCAGTTCTTTTGCTCAAGATCTACAAGGCGAGCTTTACGTAATTAGTCATACCGGCAGTATTTATAAACTTAGAGAAAAAAAAGAAACTCAGCCTAACAATCAAATGGCAATTCCTGAAAAACTTTCAGAAGCTGGTTTTTTCTCAAATCTTGAAACACTTACACCTGTTGAGGGCTTAGAAAAATATTCCGTCAACTCTCCTCTTTGGTCGGATGGTGCAGAAAAATCACGTTGGATGGCTCTACCCAGTGTAGGTAAAATTGGGTTTACTCCTCGCACCGAATGGAGCTTTCCCGTAGGCACTTATTTTATAAAACATTTTCAAATCCCTTTAGCGAATGGCCGCACTAAAAGACTAGAAACAAGAGTTCTCTTTCATCACACAGAAGGATGGAGAGGCTACACCTACAAGTGGAATGACGAACAAAACGAAGCTTTTCTTTTAGACGGAGAACTCACGGAGGAACTTTTAGTAAAGGCGACTCCCGAGGAAGAACTTTTACTTTCTTCTAAAGAAGTTCCTTTAAAGTGGAATTATCCCAGCAGAAATAATTGTCTTGTATGCCACAACATGTCTGCAGGCTTTGTTCTAGGAGCTCATACCGGACAGCTTAATAATTCATCCGACTTAGCGACTAATTTTTTAGAGCGTATGAAAAACAACAATCTCTTCAGTAGAAATATAGGAAGCGTGTTTCAGTACCAAAGTCTTGTGAACCCGTATTTGTCTGGAGCTTCGCTAGAGCTAAGAAGTAAAAGTTACTTGGCTGCAAATTGTACCAGCTGTCACAGTGCAAGTGGTCCCGCGCCAGGCCAAATGGATTTTAGGTATCATATTGCTACTCAAGACATGAACATTATAAACGTTCCAAGCATTCAAGACAGATTTGAGGACACCTACATGCCTTACAGAGTGAAAGCTGGAGATCCTTCTCTGAGCTCAATTTTTCAAAGAACACATTCTTCAAACAAAAATATTCGAATGCCTCCCATTTCCAGTAATAGAGTAGACCTAAAAGCTACCCAAATTATTCATGATTGGATTCAAAATATTGAAGAAAATAACTAGAGATAAACTAGTTTTTAAGAAAGATGCTTAAGTGAAGAGACTTAGCCTGCTAAGATAACAGATATGGAAGACTCTACTAAGATCGAACGTCTCTGGGCACCCTGGAGACTTGAACATATTCGTAAGTACTCAAAGCGTGAAGAAGATGCCGAATGTGTTTTTTGTGAATTAAGTACTGCCCCTTGTAACGAAGAAACTCTCAAGCTCTATCAATCAAAGCATTGCTACGTCGTTATGAACCGCTTTCCCTATAATCCAAACCATCTGTTAATTATTCCCCATGGCCACATCGCTATGCTCCCTGATTTAAAAGGCGAGGCTTGGGACGATTTACAAGCCTGCATGAAAGCTTGTGTGGATTTGTTGATGGACAAAGTTAAACCGCAGGGACTTAACATTGGTCTCAATATGGGTAAAGCGGGTGGAGCAAGCATTCACGAACACTTACACTTCCATGTGCTTCCACGCTGGGGCGGAGATACAAACTTTATGCCGATTTTGGCAGAGGCTAAAATGCTTCCTGCTCACAACCTCACAATTTTCCAAGAACTCATTAAATATTTTAAAGATTTTGACACTTACCTTAAAGCCTATACCTAAGAGAACATGTTAGAATAAATCTCATGAAGGCTCTCAAGCTAGGATTCTGGGCTCTCCTTTTTATTGCTTTAGTATCGTTTTGTGTCACTTTTGCGACCCAAAACAACGACTTGATGACCGTAAATTTAATAAATTACACCACTGAGCCAACTGCAAAATGGCAAGTCTTGTTGTTAGCCGCTCTTGCTGGAGCAATCCTATCCTCCATCTTCTTTATTATTGAGATGATAGTGCTTGAATCCAAAAATATTGTTCTTCGTAGAGTGAATAAAAAGATGGAACGTGCCCTTCAAAAGCAAAATCCTACAGATTTAGGGGCTACCCAACGAATTGCTTCGAGCCCTGAACTCGATTCTGATGTATAAAAAAGCATGCCCAAAACGGTCGTCGCTCCGTCGCTCTTGCGACTGCTTCCGCAGCATCGCTTAAAAGAAAAAAGAACTCTTCAGCTTACACTCGACGAGCTAATTGATGATTATCGAAAGATTCATGAACTTAGCCCCTCTGAGCTTGATTTTTTGCTGATGGCATATCGCTTTGAGCATATTTTTATAAAATCTTTAAACGCATTCACCCCTAAAAAGCTCAAACCTGAAGAACTCGAAGATCTTTGGAGATTGGCTTTTGCGTCTTTGCTTACTCGCAGGGAAGAAAACATTGCTCAACTTACCCATGCTTGGGTAGAAGCCTCTAAAAGTTTTTTTGGAGCTCATACCTCAGCTCTTTCGAATGCTTTTTTTAGACGCGTTCTGCGAGATAAAGAACAAATTCTAAACGAATTGAGTTCTCAAAAAATATTGGGCCCTAGTCTTTCCCAGCGCTGGGCTAAGCATGAAGATATTCAAAAACGTTTTGCAGATAAAATCATTCAGCGTCCTGAGGCAGGTATTTCATGTCTCGACAAAGCAGGAGCATGGCACGTAATTGAACCAAAGACTTTTAAATCAGGAACTCATCTTGCTATCAGTCGAGCATCTGCTCTTTGGGTAGATGAGATATCACAAAGAATAAAAAATATGCCCGCTCCTCGCTTGCTGGATGCTTGTGCCGCTCCTGGCGGAAAACTCATAGCACTCCTCAATAAAGCTCCTCAAGTTTCCAGCGCCGTTGCCGTAGAGGCAAAGTTCAAACGCATGCAGCGCTTAGAGGAAAATATTTCAATCTGGGGACTCAATGAGAAAGCAAAAACATTACTTCATGACTGGAGCGATCAACATCCTAACCTAGAAGGAAACTTTGAAGTTATTTTAGCTGACCTACCTTGCACTGGACTAGGAACTCTCGCTTCCCGCCCTGACTTACTCATTAAGGATTGGTCACAAAGCGATGATAATCTTTTTAAGCTTCAGGAACGTATTATAAAAAATGCTTCTCAGCGTCTGACAAAAAACGGACTTCTTTGTGTCTCTATTTGCAGCAGTGACCCGTCAGAAGTCCAACACATCAATCAAATTTTAAACTCTACGCCATCTTTTCGTGCCGAACTGTCTGCGGATAATTCTGAAGAAATCACAGGCTGGGTTATTATAAAAGAATGAGTTTTGATTCCGACGAAGTAGAACAACGCCTTAAGATTTTAGAGAGCAAACTTTTAAGCTTACAAAAAGAGCTTAGTATCACTGAAAAAATTGCCAAACAAATTCAGGGACTCGTAACACAAAATAGATTTCCTCAAGTTCAAGGCATTGAGTTCTTAAGCCGCTACATACCCGGCGAACAAAACCGTGCAGAGGGTTTTGACTTTTTCCTTAACAGTAAAAAAACCAATCTTTGGCTTTTTTACTTCAGCGTTCACTCTTATGGTTTGAGCACATCACTCTTTCAAACCTATTTACTTCTGCAAGGGAGAACTTTTTTTGATAAGGCAGAGAGCACCCCCGCTCTAGCACTTGAAAATATACTTTCTGAGTTTTCGCCTGCCGAAGATCCAAAGGCTCGCATTTTTATAGCAAACCTACATATTTCTACTTTGAAATGGGAAGAAGCCACTCACGGGGTTGCTCCTTTGCTTTTTACTCGTAATTTTGAACGTCGACAGTGGACACCCCCTGAGGTGATTGAAGCTGAAAAAAGAAAATCTATGCAAATTGCTCCTGGTAGCCGTTTGTTTTTTCTTAATAAAGAAAGCAATCAAAAGCTATTACAACAAATTGATCTCAATCCTCTCTCAGAAGAACTCAAAGATGACTTTAACTCTTTCTTATTTAATTTTGAGAAGAATGAAAAAACCTCTAAAAGCCCTGAAGATATTTGTTTTTGGGCGCTCGATATTAGCGCAAAGAAAATTCATTTAGCTTAAAAGCAAAAAAGGCGTCAGAGACCTTTTCGACACCCCTCTGGCACCTTTTCGACATTGTTAAAAAGGTAGCGGAGGGTGGTCAAAAAGGTCTCTGACGCCTAAATGACATTTATATTATTCTTCGCCTTCAGGTGGAGGAGGAGGGGCGTCTTTTCCACGACTTTCTTTCCATTCCTTGCGTTTGTTTTTCCACTCTTCACGCTTTTCTTTGCGCTCTTCTCGAAACTCTTGGCGAGACTCTTTAAATTCTTTACGATGTTCTTTCATAGTTTCATGACATTTTTTTAAATCGTCATGTGATTTAGCCGCACTTATACAAGTCTTTGCTTCCTGAAGCGCCTTTGTTCTTGCATCAAGCATCTTTAAAGCGTGAGCCTTGGCTTCTTCAAAATTCTTTCCTTTAGGTCCACCCTCTTCTGCAATTGCAAGTGAAGTCCCAGATAAAACAAATAACAATGCTAATATTTTTTTCACGTTATACTCCTCTGAGCTAAATTTTAGAATGTTTCATGCTTATAGTAACGACAGTTAATCGCCACGCCCACGTTTTTGAAAAAGCATACTTGCCAACAAAAAGAAAAGACCAATTACAAATGCAATTTGCAAGATAACCTTTAAATCCAAATCCCCACAGGAGCCCTCGCGAACACGTCGCGTAGTTGGCCCATACAAGCCCTCTGCTTGCTTTAAAGTTTCGCCCTCTTCTGCTCGGCGAACGCGTGCTTGTTTTTCTTCTTCTGTTTCATTTGGAGGTGCCTGCTCATCTTCATCTTCTATAGAACCAGAGCCCGCTCTGTTTGCAGGCAAGCCGCCTGTTCTTGCAGTAGAGCCACCCTCTTGTGTACCTTCTTCATCTCCTTCACCCGCAGTCGTTCGCCCCCCTCTGCCTCCGCGTGTATTTGCAGCTGTTCGGGTGTCTGACGGACTTAAAAGTGAGTTATTCGGGCCTGCTCCTGCGCCACCAGGACCTGCATATCCTGTTGGTCCTTCAGGTGGATTTGCACCATCTCCAGCTTGGCCATTTGTGCCTGCTACTGCAGGAGGAGTAACCTCTCCTGCACCCGTGGGGGGTGGAGTATCAGCTGGGTCAGCTCCAGGATCAGCACCAGCAGTTGCGCCTCCAGTAGCTCCCGGTCCACCGCCAGGGTTGGCATAATTTCCACCAAACCATCCCATAGGTATACCCATGTTTCTTTGGGTCATAACATTTGTGTATTCAGTTTGGCGCGATTGATAGGTTGCAAGAAAGCGACGCAAGGGTCCGTTGAAAGCTGTCATTACAATGCCAACAACAAGAGCAGTTAATAAAATATATTCAAGCGTACCTTGTCCAGAAAGTTCAGACGCTCGAAATTTTTTCAATTAGCCCCCTATTTGACCAACTCGAGTAATTTTTTATTTAAGCCCGAAAAAGCTCCATTCGACATAACCAAAGCTAGAACTTTTTCTTTTTTACTTTTCCAATTTATAAATTCAGCAGCGAGTTCTTCAATCGTTTTTTTACTGCTTGCAAACTCTGTATTACCACGTCCAATAACTTCTCTTACAAGATCGTGAACTTTTAAACGTTCGGCCTCAGGAACATTTACTTTTGTAGCTTCTTGAATAAACACTGCATCGGCTGCAGAAAAAGATTTTACAAAATCTGCATACATTGTATTGCGAGCTGAAGTTGCAGAACGCGGCTCAAAAAAAGCAGCAAGAGAATACTGAGGAAAGCGTTCCTTGACTGCTTGTATTGTTTCTTTAATAGCTGTTGGATGATGAGCAAAATCATCCATCAAGATAAAATTTTCACTTTCAAGTAAGATATCTTGTCTACGCGTAACGCCTTTGAATGTTTGTAAAACTTCTTGAAAATCAGAAATCTTTTTTAAAACACCCGCGGAATGCAACACACCCATTACACCTAAAGCATTTAATAAGTTATGACGGCCCACCATGGGGCTTACAAAAGTGTGTTTTTCTCCATGAATACTGACTTGAAACTTTAATCCAAAAGAACGCTCATTCCATGGAAGCGGACAACGCTCCCAACCCATCAACGAGAAGGGGGAGTCCGGATCTTCGCCGTAGCGAAAACATTTTTTGCCAATTTTTTTGAGGGCATTTTCAATTTTCTCAACGCTAGAAACTTTAGGTGCCGATACACGATCAATCAAAAGCCAGCCTTCTGCCGTGAGTGGCACCAGTTTTAAAAAACTTTCTTCAATTTGCTCCACAGATGTATAAATATCCGCATGATCAAATTCAATGCCCGTTCCTAAAACCCATGTTGGTCTGTAGTGTAAAAATTTAGACCCCTTATCCCAATAAGCGGTATCGTATTCATCACCTTCGCTAGCAAAAACTCCCGTACCCATTCGAGAGCCACTTTCAAAGTTTTTAGGTATTCCACCAATAAAAAAGCCTGGGTCATTTCCTAAAACTTCGCATGCCCACGCTAGCAAAGAAGTTGTTGTTGTTTTTCCGTGAGTGCCCGCAACCACAAGACTTGTGCGTTTTTGAATCATGAATTCACCAATGGCTTCAGGAAAGCTCATTCGGCGTAATTTACTTTGAGCAGCAAGCTTTTCTACAGCTTGAGCTTCTAAATTGGTTTTTGAAATCGCATTTCCAATTATGACAATACTCGGATGTGCCTCTGAAAACCCCCACCTTGATCCTTGTAAATTCTCTTCACCGTAGCTTTGCGCGAGTGGGATTTTTTGAGCTTCTAAAAATAAACTCATGGGAGGATAGATTGGGCCATCACTTCCAGTCACTTTGGCCCCCAGAGATTTAAATAAACTTGCGAGTGCGCCCATTCCCGTGCCCCCAATTGCAACGAAGTGAACCCAATGCTGATTTATCGTTTGTTGTGTTGTTTTAGCGCTTTCCATGGCTTTTATCTCTACTTTCATTGTGCCAGATATGTAGGAAAAACTTTATCCTAAAGCGACGTTTTTTCGACTCATTTTCTTTACTGAATGAAGCTTGGAGGCTTTTGTTAAGATGCCAGACTAAGGCCGAATACCTAAGATCCTCAGATAAGCACCTACCACAGTAGAGGGAAGAGGATTCATATACATGTCGTCTTCTGGAGCAGCTTCAGCTGATTTAGACATTTCATCGTACAGTTTAAGGGGTTGCCCCCCGGAGCGCTCACTTTCCATGAGTAAATCGTAAATCATTTTGTTCGCTATGTGGTCTTCTGTAAATCCATTATCTTCATCAAAACGCATAGTTTCTGAAAACTTTTTGTAATCAAAAGGTCCACCGCGATCTTTAGTAATACCAAAGCGTTCACGCAATTCTTCTAAAAGTAGTTGCGCATTTATAATCTCATTTCTTTTTTCATCAGAAGTTAAGTAATGCTTTTCACCTGGAGTAAGCGACCAATTAAGGATTTTTAAATTCTTTTCTGGTTCCAAAGGATCCGGTCGACCTTCTGCCATTAAGATTTTTTGTCTGGTGTCATTTACAGTTTTTTCGCCGCTTTGAGCATGCTGAGCTAAATATCGAGAAGGAAGATCACTTTGATCTTTGGTCCAATCGGGTACGCTTAAAGTCTTACCGTCTTTTTTAGCCTCTAAATAAAGGACAAGTTTTTCAAAATTATCTAAGTACTTAGCAAATGGTAAAGCTCCCGAGTTATTGTTAATTAGCATATTTGCCATCATTGTTCCCGCTCCATGATCCTGGGAGAGACTTGTAGTCATTTCTAAATTCCCTTGCTCCAAGAGTGGAATGCCTAAGGATAAAAGGGGCTCTTCTTTGAAATTAAAAATACGCTTGGGATTTTTTTCTATATTTTGAGGAAAGAGCGCATAGGCTCGCTGAACTAAATTATCTTGCTTCTGAATCATTTCGCGTAAGATGGGCTGCTCGTAGAGCAATTTCATTCTCACAACAAATTCTTCTTCTTCAATGTGCCTCCCTGGGATTCGGGCTTTTTCTTTATTTTTTTCGGCCTCAATAGCTATGGGAGTATAATTCACAACTCGATCAGCTTTAGACAAATCAATTCCCATAGACTCAGCAATAGCTTTTCTTTGTTCAAACAAATGAGGGTCTTCGGCCTCTTTGGGATCATAACCCGTACCCGCTTTATTATTGTAAGACACCACAGTTCCCGCATTAATTTCAATTTCTCCCATAACTTCAATAGAGGGAGTGGGACCAAAAACGTCGCGATATTTTCTAAACATAGAGCGATGTGTGCTCAAAAATTTTCCATCGGCTCTATCAAAATCAAAGCGTGGAACAACCATGATGCGACGAACTCCATCGATATCTCGCGCGACTACAAATAAGTAGCGCCCGTCTTTTCTAGGATTGCCTTTTTCATCAACTTTGGAATTAAAATTTTCATTTACATTGTATAGCTGCCCTTCGCGCTCAGTCTCATGGGCTTCTCGCACGAAACCATCACCATAAGGATTCACTGCTGTTTTTAAATCATCGGGCCTAGAGGTTGTAGCTTTGCTTGTAGGATTAGAAGCTCCGCCGTTTTCGGATCCTTCTACTCCCAAAGCATGTCTGCAAATCACAGCGTTAGTCTGAAGCGAAAACAAGAAAGATCCCGCTATAAATATGAAGTATCTAAGAAAAAAAACTTTCTTTTCTAAGATAAAAAAGGAGAAGCCAAGCACCCTTACTTATCGTCAATTTTAAGTTAAGACTAAAGCAAAAAAGCTCCAAAATAGCTCGCCATTTTGCAGTTCAATCAGGTTTAAGTACCCATGATTTCAAAGGCTTTAAAACTTACGTCAATCAAACGACAATAGCTGGATGCATACAGTTTGAAACTATCCGCATTTGGCACTAATGAAAGAAAGTTTCCTTCAAACTTTTTCACCTCTAAAGCGTTTAACTTCCAAGGATTATGAAAGACTGTTCCCCTATAAACCTTATTTTTTTTCACATTAAAAAGACAATAGCGTTCGGTCGCCCAATCCGAAAAGTCATTTTTTATAAACTCAACGCCGCTCTTCAAGTCGCATACAATTTCACAACTCAGATTTCCTCTTCTATGAATTGTGTGAAAGTTATCTTGATGAGCCTTATTCACTTGGAGTTTTGAATTTGCATAGGGAAGTGAAAAAAAAGTACGCGCCACCCATGTCGCCAAAGGATTGCTGCTTTCAAGTGTAAAAAAATAAACCCCTCTCTGACTTTTATACTTAACATACGTTCGTAAATTGAGTTCCCAAAGATTAGATAAAACTGGAATTGATGGAACTCCAGGAAATCGCACGCGAGTCATTCGAAACGGAACAACAGAGAGAACAGCTTCATTTTGCCAACAATCAAGCTCGAGCTCTTTCGGAAGCACTGACCGAACCACTTCGGCAGCCCCAGTGAAGTGTAAAAATTGAACATGTTCCCACCTCTGGCGAGTAACCCACTTCGTTGCTTCTTGCATAGATCACAGAGTGCATGTGTTCTCTTTTTCCTTCAATGGGGATTTAAAGCGAGTTAAATCCTATTCGAAGAATGTCTCTATTTTTGTTTATGTGAATGATGTGAACAGAAAAGATCGTATCGCTCGCATTCCCGAATCAGACTACGACCGTATTATCAGTATGGCTCTAGAAGACCGTACTCCTTTTGAATTGATAGAAAAACAATTTGGACTCAAACCCGATGATGTTGTGATTTTTATGCGCATGCAGCTCAAGAGTTCATCTTTTTTGAGGTGGCGTCAGCGCGCCCACGAAAGGGGTCATTTAAAAAACCCCAAAAAAAATGGCATCACTTCTGAGCGCTTCAAATCTAAAAATCAACGTCCTGATGGTTCTATAAAACTAAGAAGAAAAAAATAACTAAGTTATCTCTTGCTGAAGGGCTGCCCAAAGTTCGTCTTTGTTTGAATGCCACAACAAACTAAAAAACTTAATTCGAAGGGCTTTAACTTCTTCTCTACTCGCCTCTGTATGAGAGGGATAAACTCTATTGGTTAACAATACTCCACCCCAACGTGTGACCGGATCCCACCAAAGCGCTGTTCCCGTATATCCAAGATGCCCCAGCACTTCCTCGCGAGGAGCCCCCTCGCCCGCTTGGCTAAGTTCTTCACTTGGACGATCCCATCCACACCAAAAACGATTATCGCCTTGAGGCACAAAAAAACTCTGAAGAGCTGGGTTTTTATCATAGTGGAATTGCATCAAAAGCATCCATTCCCAAACAGCTTCGACTGTTGCAAACAAACCTGCGTGGGGCGCAATGCCTTGCATAAAACAAGCATTGTCGTCGTTCACTATCCCTATAGGGTGACGAGTCTCAGTTGCGACAACATCTTCCATGATCGGACCATAGACGAGATCATTTGAAGGCAATGAATACTTTTTTTTGTAATCCTGCCAAAGTTCTTTAAGATCTTTTTTATAATGTGTTTCTAAAAGCGCACCGAGTACCCAAAAGTCTAAATCAGAGTATACGCAGTCTTTGTTAGAACTCATTCCTTGCTGTGAAATTTGATCTAAAACATACGTCCATAATTGTGCGCGAGTTCCGGAAAATGCATTTCTTGACTTTAGGGGATCAAGTAAAAAGTGTGATTTTAATCCGGCACGATGCTCCCATACTTCGCCCACTTTGAGCTTAGAGAGCGATACAGATGATTGAGGCAAAAAAGTATCGAGTGTGAGTTCTTTGAATTCTTCGATAGTTTTTTTGAGCTCCATACAAAGCTCTAAAAGTAGAGAACCCGTGACTATAACTTTTGTCAGAGATGCTAGATCGTAAAAGAGAGATGGGTTTTCTTTGCTTTTACCCCAAGAGAGTATAAATGAAGGACGATCCTGAAGTTTCCCGGCCCATCCCGTGCCACTCTCAATCATGATCATAGTTTAAGGGAAAAACCCATCATCCGCTACAGTAAGCAATTTTCTTCTCCAAAGTAAAAATCCAAAGCAATTTGGAAAGGGCAAAAGCCTTGGCGTGTGAGCAAAACTTTTTAGATCAATAGGGAGTGAATTAAGTGCAAAGCACTTAAGAGAGGGGGCCATGCCCCCTTTAGTGATCTAAAAAGTTTTGCTCACTCGCCAAGGCGCTACGCTCTATACAAAAAAGCTAGTTACAGTCGCCGATTGTTTTTACGCGAATAGACCCAAGAACTGCTACGCCGCCCTCTTGATTTTCGTTTTTGCCGAGCACTGCTACATCTCCATTATTTGTGGCCATCTTAGCTTTGCAATGAAGTATGAATTCAGCTTTACCAAGTACAGCAACCGTACCTTTGAGACAGTACCAACCTTTGGGGTTTGTAAGTCTAAAAGTAGATTTGCTCAACACATTCACGCTCGGTTTAATTAAAACAAGAGAAGCTTTTTCAGTGACGTTTGCATCTTCAATGTCTCGGCCACCAATTCCCAAAACCTTCACACTTGGACTGAGTACTTTATCCGCACGGCTTTTGTCTTTAGGGAATGGGTGAGTACCCCAAGCATTTAAACAACTGCGAATAGAATCGTAATCGCTCTCAGCCTGAACGGGCGCAACAAAAACTAAAGTTAAAGCAACGAGTGAAAAAAGTTTATTCATAAGAAAGTCCTAAATCTTTTTGTTAATCTTTAAGAACGCTAAACGACCACGACCCGTCATTACAAAAACACGCGACCCATCCGATATAGGACGCGCCAATGTGCCTTCGCCCAAATAATGCTCGCCCAACATTTTACCTGTTTTAGAATCAATCAAATGAAGTCCAAAGTGAGTTGAGGTCATCAACAGTTCACCATTATTAAGATCAAAGAACTCAACACCAATGCCACTTTTCTTAAGACTGAGCTCCCACAGCAACTTCTTAGTAGAAAGCTGATACTTACGAACAGTTCCGTTTGGCGTGGTGTAAATCATGGTGCCTTCTTTGAAGTTCACATAGGGAACAAAACCAGAGGCATCCGGATAACTATCTGTAGAAGAACCATCCGATGTTCTAAGCACCTGCACCGTATGATCTGGAAGTGCTATGTAAAGCGTAGAGCCATCGGGAGATAAAACAGGTTCTGTATCTGCATCTTGAAAGCGACCTGGACGCGTAAAACTTCGCTCCCAAATAACTTCTCCGCTGTTTGCTCTAAGAGCAACTACAACGCCGTCTGAAAAACCTAGGTACAAAATTTGTTTGTTAGCACTCAATACGCCCGCAGTGTTACCACGCAAGGACCAAAAGTAAGAAGCATTTGGAGAAGGACGACGTAAAGTCCATTGCTCATCGCCCGTCTGAACATTCAGTGCCCAAAGAATATTATCCGAACTAGCTACGTAGAGATAATCTTCTCCCATCACCAAGTTACCAAGAGATTCTGCACTCAGTTTCTTTTTCCAAATTTGACGACCATTTTGTAAATCGTAGGCATATACAAAACCGTCCATTGCGCTGATATAAACTCGGTTTCCTCTAATCGCTGGACGCGAAGCTACACCCACACGAAAAGTTTTTTTCCATTTAAAACTTCCACTTGGAGTGTGAAAACGACCAAAAGAACCACCTAAGGTTCCTACAAAATAATCGGTATCACTGAATTTAATGGGATAAGCAAAAGAACCCAAAGCTGGACCTCGCTCAAACTTTGGATCGCGCTCAATCTCAACCATGCCAATGCCTGTAAAGCGCGAAGTATCCAACGCGCCCTTAGGAAGTGTTGTGCACGATACAGCTAATAGCGCAGTTGCATATAAGAACAACTTCATGCGTATAACCTACCGAGCGCTTTCGTAAGCGCGTGCAGCGGATTCATAATAAGTGCCCGCGAATTCAGTTTTAATTTTTTCAATGATGGGAGCAATCTCAGTAAGCTTGCCGCTTGCTTTTAAAGATCTCACTTGTGACAACATCGCTTCAGCTGCCAGTGGGTTTTTAACATCAGAAGCCACATCTTTGTAATGTGTAATCGCTTCGTCATATTTTTTTTGTGTTTCCAACAAATAAGCTAAACCTAATTTTGCACTCCAATAAGGAATGTCTGCTAAATCTTTTGTCCCCTTTGAAATAACTTCTTCAAAGTATTTTGTGGCTTGCTCAAAGTTTGAATCTTGATACGACATTGCAGCCAATCGTATGCGTGCAGACTGAGCAGAGGCTGTCTTGGGAAATTCAGCAATAAGTGATTCCAGCTCGCCTTTAATCTTGGCTTTTTTTGCATCATCCCATTCCAAGCGTTTTTTCATAAAGTCTTGAGAGAAAATGCTGGAACTCGGGGACAGTCCCTCTACTTCAACCTTTTCGATTGCGAAAAGCTTGTCAGAAGCTACTCGTTCCGCCTTTTTGGCTGATTGTTGGCTGTAATAACGGCCAAAACCCACCGCAAGTACAATAAAGGCAGCTCCTGCCAATATCGTCCAAAAACGGCGATTTTCTAAAATTTCTAATACGTTAGATTGAAAAGGTGTCAGTTCCTTGTCCATAAACAGTGACGCTATCACGACAATTTGGGCCTTTACACTGTGAGTTTGGGAATTTGCGTCCCAATTTTGGTCTCCACGTTAAGACGGCTATACTAAATGTATGGTTTTGGGGAGATACGTAAGCAGTTGTGTAAAGACTTTTGTGGCGACAATGTGTTTGGGGGCATCATTTGCCGCAAATGCCCAAGTGGGCATTAACTCCAACATGTACGATGATTACAGCGCTTTCGAAAGTGATCCCGTACAACTCGACGAAGAAGTAAGCCGCTACTTTGGAAGATTTTTTCAAACTAATTTTTTAATGGGTACTGGTTTATTCACAGGAGACCTGGGAGCCGCCAACTCAGCCGGATTTAACCTCGGCCTGCGCTTTGTATTTTACTTCGATAAAATGTGGGGCGGTGAATTGGGAGTGGGTTACTACACTCACAAAACAAGTTACAACGAACAAAACACCAGCACAGCAAACATCGATATCAGTATGGATACTGTGATGATTCCAGTGAGCTTGGGTGTTCGCTACGCCTTTGATCGCGACAACCTTCCTCGCGGAATTTCATTGATGAACCCCTACCTTGCCTTCAACGGATTGATGATGTTTCGATCAGAAGGCGTTAAAGGATCGGCCACCACAACGGGAGTAGATCCCAGCGTAGCGGATAAGTTTGCTACCGGTAGTGTTGTAAGCACCACAGCTTTTGGTTGCAGTGTGGGCGGTGGTTTTGAGTTTGATGTTTACAAGAACAAAGTCTTTTTAGGACTCGATGTTCGTTATCATTTACTCTTTTGGCCAGATGCTGACATTCTTGTAGGTAAACTTGGCCGAGACGGCAATTACTTTACCGTGCTCGGTATGGTTAGCTACAATTACTAATTTGTGTCGTAAGTTTTTTAAACTAAACAACAACTCTTAAAAACAAATGCACGACTAGGCGCTTTAACATTTTCATACCCCTCTATTTCCTCCGAGTATGTTTCTAGCAAAGAAGTTCCCTAAGCTGTGAGAAATAAACTGTAAAAACCTTTGCAAATGTGTCAGCCGAGTTCAAAGAAACCTGAACTCAACACATATTCCAAACTGAAATAATAAGTGTTAGATTATGCCGCCATGCGCTACGCGTTTTGTCTTTTTTCTACCCTTTTCTTTTCGTCTCTCCTGAATTCTCAACAATACGGAGCCACTGCACTCGGTGTTGCAACTTCAGATTTAAAAACACTCCAAGAAAAACAAAATCAAGAACCTTACAAAGAAGAAAATTCTGCGAATGTCCCCAGAAAAATTCGCGTTAGCAAAGACAATCCCTTCTACAAAGATGACAACAAACAGTTTGCGCCAAATCCGAACGTATTCGACCGCGACCCCCAATAATGTCATTTAGGCGTCAGAGACCTTTTCGACACCCCTATGGCACCTTTTCGACATTACTCTTCGTTGATTTGGTCGCGGCGTTTGCGGTGAAAGCTGATAGCAAAACGATGGGCTTCGTCGCGAATCTCAGTCACTAAGCGCAACACAGATTGTTCTTTAATAATTTTGGGATTCTTTTGTCCCGGCAAGAAAAAGCGCTCAGAGCTAGCTTCCACTTCTGAGGAAGTAAAATCTCGTGCTGTGCGAGCTTTTGCCAATCCCACCACAGGAAAATTTACATCCATTTCTTTCATGGCAAGTTGAACGCTTTCCAGCTGTGCTCGGCCCCCATCTACTATCAACAAATCCGGACGCGGACTATCGGGTTTTCCATAACGCCGTCTTACAACTTCGCGCAAACTTCCAAAGTCATCTTGGCCTTGCACACTTTTAATGATGAAGTTTCGATACTCATCCAGTGCTTTTTTTCCATTGATAAAAACCACACATGCAGCCACGTTTTCGGCCCCTTGAAAATTTGAAATATCCAAACACTCTATGCGCTCTAAGCGAGTTGGAATTTTTAATAGTTTTGCCAACTGTTGAACAGAGTCGCGACGACGCTCTCTGATTTTTCCTTGCTCCTCACCCATTGAGCGCGCGTTCGAAAGAGCCAAATCCCAAATCTTCCATAACTTATCACCTGTTTGCACAGTTAGAACTTTTTCAAACTCAAAGGGCAAATGTTGACGGGCTTCACTTTCAATACGAAGAAGCTCACTTAAAACTTTTGTTTCGTTTGTATCAAAGTCAGTAGGAACAACAACTTCTGAAGGGATATCTGCTTTCAAATAATAACGAGAAATTAAACTGATAAAAGCTTCTCGATCTAACTCTGTATCTTCTAAGAGTATTGGAAAATGCTTGCGCCCCCACCATTTTCCATCGCGAAACTGCAAAAGTAATAAATCAAAATCTTGTTTTTCTTCAGTCTTATTCGTGAAGAAATCAAAGGGCCAGTAACACCACACATCGCGGCTTTTCATGTCGTTCAGGTCCACCGCGCGCTGGTCTTTTTGCAAATCCTCTAAGGCCTTAAGCCTATCTCGATAGCGAGCCGCATCCTCATAATTCATAGCCTCAGATGATTTGACCATTTGCTCTTGCCACAAATCGCGCAGGATTTCGTTTTCGCCCTTAAGAAAACGCAAAAACTCATTTACCTGTTGCTGATAGGCTTCTTTGTCTACGTACTGCACACAGGGTGCCGTGCACTGGCCAATTTGATAGCTCAAACAAGGTCGAGAACGGTTGGCAAATTCGCTATCGCGACAATCACGCAATAGAAATGCTTTAGATGCCAATTGTAAAAGTTGCCTCAAGGCAAAAGGACTTGGGTAAGGACCAAAATACAAGCCCCCCGCACTCACCTGAGGCTTGCGGGCAAAATAAGCGCGCGGAAAATCGTGGCGCGTATCGATCCAAATATAGGGGTAAGTTTTGTCGTCTTTGAGACGAATATTATAGCGAGGGCGATGCTTTTTAATGAGAGTGTTTTCTAAGAGCAAAGCCTCTACTTCGGTGTCGGTTTGCAAAAACTCCATGGCCTTGATCTTAGAAACCAGAACCTGAGTTTTGGGGCTGCTCAGGTTATCGCGAAAATAACTCATCACGCGATTGCGGATGTTCTTGGCTTTACCCACATAAATGATGGTCCCGCCCTCATCCTTCATCACATAACAGCCGGGGGTTTTGGGTGCAGCGGCTATGAATTCTTCAAATAAAGGCCTCTGCATATCGCTAGAATAGCGGTTTTTAGCTCTTGGGTAAAAGAGGCTTCAAAAGGTAGCGGGTGCCTTCCAAAAGTAACTAGGTACCATTTCGCAAATGCCTTGGGGGGGGTGCAACGTGTGAAAAGGTGCTAGGCACCTTTCATTTGACCCCCTCGGTGGGCTCGGCTATCAATACTGGCAGACAACACACGCTGGGATATTTATAGAATACGACCCGAGCCCTTGGACCCGCCCCCCCACTCGCACGAGTGTGTGGCCCCAAGAGTTAAACCCAGCGGCGGATCATCGGGACGTAGAGATTAGACCTCTGGATATTTGCCCCAAGCAAACTGCACTGCTGTAAAGCACAGTCTGACGTTCAGAAATGAACTTAGGTATCAGAGACAAAAGGAAAAAAAATGGCAACTCAAATTACAATGAAAGACCTCCTCGAGGCAGGCGTACACTTCGGTCACCAAAAGAGCCGTTGGAACCCTAAAATGAAACCCTACATCTTCGGCGACAGAAACGGCATTTACATCATCGACTTGCAAAAAACCGTTCATCTTACTCGCGAAGCTTTAACGTTCATCACTCAGCTTTCAGCAAAAGGTAAAAAAATCCTTTTCGTTGGAACTAAAACTCAGTGCAAAGACGTAGTTAAAGAAGAAGCAGAACGCGCTGGATGTCCTTATGTTAACGAGCGTTGGTTGGGTGGAACTCTTACGAACTTCCCTACTATTCAAACGTGTTTAGATTCTCTTCAAAAGCACGACGACAAGATCGCATCTGGTCTTGCAGATCAACTTTCTGCAAAAGAGCGCTCTGCATTTGATAAAGAACACGAAAGACTCGTTCGCAACTTAGGGGGCGTTCGCACTATGAAAGACCGTCCCGGAGCGATCTTCATCATCGACCCTATGAAAGAACATAACGCTGTTAAAGAAGCTAAGAAATTAGGGATCCCTATCATTGCAATCACAGACACAAACTGTGATCCAGATGACGTTTCTTTCGTAATTCCTGGTAACGATGACGCTCTTAAATCTATCAAGTTGTTTGCTTCAGCAGTTGCAGACGCTTTCTTAGATGGCGCACGTATCCACGAAGAAAAAGTAAGAGCGTTCTCTGATAAGCGTGAAAGCACTCCTGCTCCAGTAGCAGCGGCTGCTGTTGCTCCTACTCCATCTGTTTCTAAGTCTAGCGATGACTTGAAATCTACTACTGACCGCGAAGGCCGCACTGTAAACGTTGAAAAACGTCGCAGCATCAAGAGCACTAACGAGGAAAACTAAGATGGCAATTACAGCATCAATGGTAAGTGAACTGCGCACAAAAACAGGCGCAGGAATGTTGGATTGTAAAAAAGCTCTCGAAGAAACTTCGGGTGACATGGACAAAGCCGTAGACGTCCTTCGTAAAAAAGGTTTGGCTTCTGCTGCTAAAAAAGCGGGCCGTATCGCAACTGAAGGAGCTATCGGCTCTTACATTCATGCGGGCGGAAAAATTGGAGTTCTACTTGAAGTAAACTCTGAAACTGACTTCGTTGCGCAAAACGAATTGTTCCAAGTTTTTGTTAAAGACATTTGCTTGCACATTGCAGCAAACAAACCTGCTTACATTCTTCCCGAAGAAGTTCCTGCAGAAGTTTTAGCAAAAGAAAAAGAAATAGCGCTCGATCAAGCTATCAAGTCTGGAAAACCTCAAGCTGTTGCTGAGAAGATTGTAGAAGGCAAAATGTCGAAATATTACGACGAAGTTTGTCTGCTCAAGCAAAGCTTTTTGAAAGACACAGACAAGACTGTAGAAACAGTTTTACAAGAAATGATTGCTAAGATTGGTGAAAACATCAAGATTCGCCGTTTTGTTCGTTGGGAACTCGGTGAAGGTCTTGAGAAAAAAGTTGACGATTTTGCAGCCGAAGTAGCCGCTCAAGCGGGTATGAACTAGACTGCCGTTAAGCATGACACCCACAGCAACAGGTAAAACATATAAACGTATCTTGTTGAAACTCTCGGGAGAGGCTTTAGCCGGCAACCGGGAGTTTGGACTCGATGCGCTCACATTGGATTTCATGGCCGATCAGATTCAATCTGTCTTGGCCATGAACATTCAAATCGCAATTGTCGTGGGAGGCGGAAACATTTTCCGCGGAATCCAAGGCTCTGAAAAGGGCATGGATCGCGCAACCGGCGACTACATGGGAATGCTTGCAACGTGTATCAACGCACTTGCACTGCAAGATGCTCTTGAACGTCGCAACATTGATACGCGCGTTCAAAGCGCGATTCGAATGGAACAGGTTGTAGAACCCTACATTCGTCGTCGTGCCACTCGACACTTAGAAAAAAACCGCGTGGTTATTTTTGCAAGTGGAACGGGTAACCCCTACTTTTCAACAGACACTGCGGCGGCTCTTAGAGCTATGGAAGTTGAAGCCGATATTCTAATCAAAGCAACCAACGTAGATGGAGTTTACGACTCTGATCCGCGCAAGTTTGCCAAAGCCGAGATGCTCAAAAGCATCAACTACATCGATGTTCTCAATCGCAATTTAAAAGTTATGGACAGTACGGCTATCAGTCTTTGTATGGATAACAAATTACCCATACAGATCTTGAACATCCGCACACCCAACTCAATTGCTGAATTCTTAAAAGGTAAAAAAATTGGAACTCTTGTCAGCACCGATTGCAAGAGTGAGTTTGTTCGTCAAAATCCTAGCAAAGAAAAGGCTCCTTCGAAGGCGAAGAGCAAAGGGAGAAAAAAATAATGAGCGATTTAATTTTTACAGAATCAAAAGATAAAATGGAGAAAGCACTCCAAAATCTCAAAAACGAAATGGTAAAATTACGCACGGGTCGTGCGTCTCCTAGTCTCGTAGACAACGTTCGTGTTGATTACTACGGCACCCCCACTCCTCTTAAACAAATCGCCCAAGTTGCGGTGCCTGATGCAAAAACCTTGCAAATTTCTTGCTGGGACCAATCAGCGATTCCTCTTGTAGAAAAAGCTATTATTGCTGCTAACATTGGCCTTACTCCGCAAGTAGACGGCAAACTTATTCGCTTAAACGTTCCTGCACTCAGTGAAGATCGTCGTAAAGAAATTGTGAAAACAGTTAAAAAATTAGGCGAAGATTGCAAAGTAGCAATTCGCGGCGCTCGTAAAGATGCGAACGATCAAATTAAAGCAGACAAAGCACAAAGCGAAGACCTTCAAAAAACAAACCAAGACAAAGTTCAAAAAATAACAGACGAGTACGTCGCCCAAGTTGACTCTGTCGTAGAAGCGAAAAGCAAAGAAGTCCTCACGGTTTAAAAAACTGATGTCAGAGCTGAACTGGCCCAAACATGTTGGCATTATTATGGATGGCAATGGAAGGTGGGCCAACTCGCGTGGTTGGAAGCGACTGCAAGGTCACATTCAGGGCGCAGACAAAGTTATCTCCATTATTGAAGCTGCCATTGAACTCGATATTAAAACACTTTCGCTATTTTGTTTTTCAACAGAAAACTGGAAACGCCCAACAGAAGAAGTCGATTTTTTAATGAACTTGATGCACAAGTTTGTTGAACGCCAAATGCAAAAACTCATCACAAGTAACGTGAAAGTAAAAGTTTTGGGCGATATGGAAAAGGCCCCCCCTATCTTGCAAGAAAAACTTCGCAACTGCGTAGAGCTTTCTAAAAGTAACACCGGTTTAAATTTGAACTTTATGATGAGCTATGGTGGCCGCGACGACATTCTTCACGCCACTCAACAACTCGCCAAAAAAGTAGCCAGTGGCGAAATTACGGCTGAATCTATTAACGAAGAAGTATTTTCACAGCATTTATACACAGCAAATCAACTCGACCCAGACTTAATTATTAGAACCAGCGGTGAGTTTAGAGTGTCTAACTTTATGTTATGGCAATCGGCCTATTCAGAATTCTATGTCACTTCAAAGTTATGGCCCGATTTTAATGAAACAGATCTTAAAACAGCTTGCGAACATTTTGCACAGCGCGACCGTCGCTTTGGATGCATCTCTCAAAAAGCTGATCAACAAATTGAACAGCCCTTAGAACAACAAAAGGAAATTTCGCTATGATGAGCCCCGAGACACGTACACGTACCCTTGTGGGATTATCTTTAGCCGGTCTCGTAATGTGGATTCTTTTTGGTTTACCTGCACCTGTGCTGGTAGCTTTTCTTTGCATACTTTCATTTCGCGGCTGGATTGAATACCTCCGCATTTTTGATATGCGTCCCAAATCTTTGCGCGGCATGATGGGTATCGCAGCCATCTGCTTAGCCATTGTAGACAGTTACGCAAAAGGCAGCGTTGGCATTAAGTGGATATGGTTCTTTTGGGTGCTCTCTTTATTTTTCCTTGTAGTAGACACCATGGCTGCAGACCGAGATAAAAACGAAAAAGATCTCTCTGCCATGCTTCGTGAATACACGTTCTACTTTGCAGGCCTTCTTTATATTTTCTTTCTTTTTGGATTTATCGCACCTCTTTTAACCAAAGCTTCTTCAAGCTACGGCAAAGGAGTTATTCTACTTACTCTCGTTGTTGTTTTTGCAGGAGACATTGCTGCCTATATTTGGGGTCGTCGTTATGGACGCCGCCCTTTATGGCCTTTAGTTTCTCCAAAGAAAACTGTGGAAGGCGCCTATGCAGGCCTTGTTGGCTCTTCACTTGCGGCTGCTATTTTTACTATTGCATGGCACCTTTTAAAATTTGATCCCATCCCTTTTACTAAAATTTTGCTATTCACTCTTTTTGCTGCCCCTCTTGCTCAGGGTGGAGACTTCCTAGAAAGCTTTTTCAAACGCGTATCAGGCGTTAAAGATTCTGGAAATTTACTGCCTGGTCACGGTGGTCTTTTAGATCGCATTGATGGCTTGGCCTTTACGCTGCCATTGGCCTATTTCATTTTTGTCTAGCGAACCTCATAGACAATGCCCCATTCAGAGTTGTTCTTAATGAAAATCGACAAGAAAACATCGAAAATCAAGCTTTTCTTAGCTTGAGCCCCCGCCCGCGCTAGATCCTCAAAAAAGGCGTTATGGGTATTTTGCGATCCCCCTATGTCCGCTATGATTGGGGGTAATGTATTACATAGTTGGGATTCTTCTACTTCTTGGAATTTTGATTTTTATTCACGAGTTTGGTCACTTTTACGTGGCAAAGCTTTGCGGCATGAAAGTTCAAACTTTTTCTATTGGTATGGGCCATAAGATTTTTAGATTCGTGCGCGGTGAAACCGAATATGTTCTTAGCTGGATCCCTTTTGGTGGCTACGTAAAAATTCTAGGCCAAGACCCCCGTGAAGAAATTGCTCCCGAAGAACAACATCGCAGTTTTAGTAAAATGCCTCTTTGGAAACGTTTTTCGGTGGTGATTGCAGGCCCCTTGGCCAACTTCATTTTGGCTTTCTTCGTTTTCTGGGCTCTTTTTGCAAAGGGTTTTCCCAGCCCTAGTGCCGTTATTCACTTTGTACATCCCAACAGTCCCGCTCAAGTAGCAGGCGTTCAAGCGGGTGATAAAGTTCTTCACGTTAAGGCGGGCGAGAACGACGAAGAAGTGCGCGAACTTCAAGACCTACAGCGCTTCTTAAGAATGAACGATGCTCCCTCTGTAGTTCTAGATATCGATCGCGATGGTATTCGCCAACAACTCACAGTTAAAGCTGTTCGCGGCAAACTTGTAGATCCGATGACGGGTTTAGATCGCGAAGCCCTCACTCTTCCAGGAGTAGAATTCCAATCTTACCCTCCGCTTTATACTGCGCTTAAAGATTCAGCGCTTGGAAAGCTAGTACAGGCGCCCTTCTTTGTTATCGATACCGTTGATTACGGTGGCGATCTAAACGAAGAAATTAACTCTAGTTATGAAATTGAAAAAGCTTTTGCAAAAGCCCTTGCGGAACAAAAGCCGTTAAAGCTTAGCGTGCGTGCCATCTCACTAGAAGCGGAATCACAAGTAGCAGAACCTCAGATTGTTGAATTTACTCCTGAGGCTGGAACAGACTTCAATAAGTTCGGATTCGTTCCCGCACATTTGCTCATCACTCAAGTTCTTGAAGGTTCAGCAGCTGCAACACTTGGCCTCCAAAAAGGCGATATCTTAAAAGAGCTCAATGGAAAAGCCATGTGGACCTTCTCTCAGTTTCGAAATCAATTGCAGGAATCTGCAAGCAGTGGTGGCAGCTTAAATCTTAAATGGCTGCGCGATGGAAACATGATGGAAGGCGTTTTTGTTCCTCAACATGTAGATCACGAAAACCCTGTCACACAAATCAAAGAAAAGAAATTTCAACTTGGCGCTATGTTTGTTGGCTTCTCGGAAGCTAGCTTTGAAAAAGTTAAAGCTAAAGGTTTCTTGGATGGTATGAGTTTAGCGTGGGACAAAACTGTTGCCATGTCGGGCTCAATTGTAGAAAGTTTCTGGCTCTTAATCAGCGGAAAAGTTTCTATGAAAGCTATGGGCGGCCCTGTGATGATTGGAAAGATCGCCGGCGATAGTCTTAAGCTTGGCGCAGATTATTTCCTCAAAATGCTAGCGTTTATTTCCTTAAACCTTGCAATTATGAACTTAATTCCACTCCCCGTACTCGACGGTGGTCACATTCTCTTGTTCATCATTGAAGGAATTATACGTCGCCCTATGCCCGTTAAATTTATAGAAATCTGGGCAACAACAGGATTCTTTATGCTTATCAGCTTGGCTCTTTTCGTTACCTTTAACGACATCGCTAAGCTTAATGTTTTAGCTCCATTGTTGAATCTCTTTAAGTAAGGAGCTTCGATGAGTTTAATCGCCTTAGACTGGGGTCAGCGCTTTGTAGGATTTGCAAGTGCCGATCCCGAGGGCATGGTGATCACTCCTCGCAGTTATTTTGAACGTCGAGCGACTGCTGAAAACACGTGGAAGCTTTCAAAAAGCGATCACAAGGAATTGCAAAAGATTATTGCTGAGTGGGAAGCCGAGAAAATCATCTTAGGCCTTCCACTTAAAGCAAATGGTGAAGAATCAGAGGCCTCACTGGGTGCTCGTAATTTAAGCCAAGAAATCCAAGATAAACTCAAACTCGAAGTTATCTTGGTAGATGAGCGGCTCACGAGCTGGGAATCCAAAGGCAAAAACAATCACGCAAACGCAGCAGCTCTTATTTTACAAAACTATTTTCAAAACCTTCAACTGGAGAAAGCAAAATGAAAAAATTTATTGCATTGGTATTTCTTATCTTAGCCGCAGGCGCTTTTTATGTTCACCACACTTTTGTATCAGAGCCCAATCCAACGCTTAAGGGTGAGGTGATCATTGATATTCCACCTGGTAGTAGCTTTGGAAGTATCTTACGCAAACTCAAGGAGCAACAAATTGAAATTCCTGAATTGCCAGCAAAAATTATGGCTCGCGTTTTAAAACTCGATAAAAAAGTAAAAGTGGGAGAATACCAACTCACTCCGCCCCTTTCTTCATTGCAAATTTTAGAAGCAGTTACAGATGGCAAAGGAATTTCTCGCAACCTCTTAGTTAAAGAAGGTTACAATCGCTGGGACATTCGCACAGCGTGGGGCACGCTCCCATACTTTAAAGCCAGTGAGTTCGATGCTCTTATGAAAGATCCTGAGCTTCTTAAAAAAATGCGTTTACCCAGCGAAGAAGAAATTCTTAAAGCAAATAACCTTGCTGGAAAAGAAGGAACTAAAAACTTTAGGAGTCTTGAGGGTTACCTATTTCCAGAAACCTATTCTATTCAAAAATACGACTCTATAAGAAGTGTTGTACAAGAAATGCTTACTCAATTTGACGGTCGAGCTCGCGATATTTTAAGCCGCCACCCTTGGGCTAAAGACGACCTAGGCTTTCATCGCTTACTTACCTTGGCATCTGTTGTGGAAAAAGAAAGCGGTAATGGAGAAGAACAGCCGCTTGTGGCATCTGTTTTTTGGAATCGTTTAAAAATCAAAATGCCTTTGCAGTCTGACCCCACAACAATTTACGGATTAATGCCCAACTTTGATGGAAACTTAAAGCGCATACATCTTACAACTTTTAGTATTTTCAATACCTATAAAGTTCCTGAGTTGCCCGCTGGACCTATATGCAATCCTGGAGAAAAAGCCTTGCGTGCTGTTTTAAGCCCTGCAGCGACACCTTATTTGTATTTTGTAAGTCGCGGGGATGGCTCTCACGTTTTTGCGGAAGACTATAAAGCTCACAATAAAAACGTGCGTGAATTTCAGTTAAAAATTAAAGACTCCAAGTAAATCCATAACTCCAAAGCTAGACAGCTGTTCAAAGTTTTTACAGGTTAAACAGCTGTTTTTAAGAGTTTATCAGCACCTATTGAGGAATCACATGAGACAATATACTCACGCATTATGCTAAGAGCTTCGCACATTAATCACCACTGGAGGAGATTTGCTCACTCCTGCTTGAGCGTCGTCGCAGTCTTAGTATTAACTCCAAATGCCGGTGCCTGGGAATCAAAAGTCTCGAAGGTGTGTCGACTGTCTCTGACTCATGCGGTTAGAAACATAAGTCGCAACAGTGACTTTCAGCTTTCGCAGTTAAAACATTTGATTCAGGATTTGCCCCCTAAGACCCAACATCTCTTTAGTGCAGCACTCGCTAATGACGGAACAGTGCTTACGACTGTGGATAAAAGTGCACTTACGAATTTTGCAAAAAAAACTCTAGCTCGCCTAAATAAAAATCAACGGGAAGTACTTTATCACCTTCTCAAATGGGACGAAGCTCTTGTCAAAAGTGCCGAGACAACTGCGAGTAGCTCGCGTAACAAATTAATGCTAACTCGTGGCGCAGCAGGAGTGGCGACCTTGTATTATGGACCTGGCCTCATTGTATCAGGTGGAAAATTCGTAATAGGCCTTGCGGCTTATGCAAATAGTTTAATGGATTATGCCGAAGCGATTGAGGAAGAAAAAAAGGAAAAAGAAGAAACCAGAAAAGAAAGTTTCGGTGAGCTTTATAACGAAGACCCAAGCTATTTTGCTGAAGAGCTCAAGATTTCAAAAGGGCTAAACGAGCTTCCCGAAAAAGTCTGGCTCAAAGATGTTGGATTCAAAAAGACTGCCACTTACGAAGAACCCGATGGCACTCGAATCGTCGAGTACAAAGTTATATCTGGTGATACTAAAATCAAAAACCTTTTAGTGGTCGAAAATGTCGTAAAAAATGTGCATGAAGGATTTGTCGTAGCCTTTGCTTCCGAAAAAGATAACAATTTAATGATTCTGCAATATGACTCGAACGCGGTCGCAACACCCTATTTTACAAGAGGCCAAGAACTTGAATTTGAAGGCAGCAAAAGTCCAAAAATATTTTTTGAACATTCTGAAGTTGTAATAGAGGAGATTCCCCTCGAAGCTGGAAACTTAGCTGCATATTTGGAAAAGGTTCCGTCGCCTACTAAAAGCCCATTTATATCAAGACCAGAAAGCTCGTTCGATGAGAAATACAAAGACCACATTCAAAAGAACACTTTTGTAGCAGTTATAGATACCGGTATCGATTACTCTCGACAAGACTTGCTTGCGGCTTCTGCAGTAAATGAAAAAGAAGTCTATGGTGATGGAATTGATAACGATAAAAATGGGTATGTAGACGACTACCTTGGCTACAATGCAAATCTCAACAATGGCGCAGCACACTCTTGGCCAAGTAACTACCATGGCTCCAACGTCTCTGAAGTAATTGCCAAAGGTAGCAAGCATGTTCAAATTCTGCCTATAAAAGTACAATTTGAACTTAGTGAACAAACTTTTTCACAACATCAAAGAGCAATCGACTACATTAGGAACTGGAACAAAAATAATCCTGATAAACTTATTCGAGTTGTAAATATGAGCTTTGGATCGAGTGAACCTAAAGCTTCAGATCATTGGAGAAGACTCATAAAGGAGAATCCTGATTTGATATTTGTTGCGGGGGCCGGTAATGACAATGAAGGTGAAAAAGACCTTCACTTCTACCCTGCTTCCTTTAAGCTACCCAACATCATTTCAGTAGGTGGAATAGATCAAGAAGGGAAACTGATAGATACATTTGGAGAAGGCCCCAACGTCGACTACGCGGGTTTAGCTCGTGATGTTAGCGTAATGGATACAAATCGCAACGCCATAAAAGTAAGTGGCACTTCATATTCCACACCCTACATTTCTTTAGTGATTTCCGAAATTCTTACTCTTCGACCTAAGCTAAACATTACTCAAATTAAAGAAATTTTGGATTCCTCTGTAGAACTAACGACTCCAAGACTTAACACTCGTACGGGTGGAATAATAAACCGAGACAAGGCGTACGAAAAAGCTCTCACTTATCCTGAATAAGTCTAATCGAGTTATTTCAAAATACGCATGCGTTCGAGGGTTTTGTGAAATTTGAAGAAAAACTTGGTAGCACCAAGTTCTAACTTCACAAAAAACAATTCCATTTCACTCAGAGTTAATGTATGTAAATAATCGACTGCTCGACGAATCTTACGAACATTGCGTTTAATAAAACGATACTTGTCAGGTTGAATTTTAGAAAGCTCTTCAAAACTAAAGCTTGCTCGTGGGATAACACTGGTAGCGTTTTTCCAACGTTCACTGAGTTCCATTCCTTTAGAGCTTAGAGTTTCAAAACGAAACACGCTGCTTCCAATACGAATGAGATCGCCTGCTTTGAGTTCGCGGCGAGCAGAAATTAATTCATTATTTAAATAGGTGCCGTTGGTAGAGCCCATATCAGAAACGTAAAACTTTCCGTTTTCGTTTAGGATTTGCGTGTGCTCTCGAGAAGCTTTTTCGTCTTCTAAAGGAACTGCTGCTCTGAAGCTACGGCCAAGCACCGACTTCTTTTTAGAGAGGGTAATTAAGGCTCCTTGATTGAAACCAGAGGAAACCCTCAAAGCAAACTGATTCTTTCCACGCACGGGCAACTTTTTCATGCTTGCATGTGTGCAAAATGAATGCCGAGTCAAAATATTATCAGATTAAGTTATAAGTACTTTACAGAACAAAAGTGTCGAATAAACGTTAGACACTGTATACATTTTTTGTCCCAAACACCGATAAATGCTCTGTATGACTCAAGAAGATACAAGTGTGTGGTGTTTTAGTAGCTCGAGTGATGAACGCGTAAAAATAAAAGTCTTAGGCGAAGATTCTGCCCACTTTTTTTTAGCAATGCTTAGTCCTGACGAGCAAGCAACGTGGTTTATCCAAAAGAACGATCAACCACCCGAGTTCATTGCTCACAATACGCTCTTCACAAGTAGCCCTAAAGAAAAGGCCGCTATTCAAGATTCCATTAAAATCATTCGAGAGGAAAAACGTGAAGCTGAACGTCGAAAGCATTTTCGTTTGGATTGTAAAGTTAGCATTGAATTTAAGAAAAACGATATGAGTTTTAAAGTTGAAACTTTAAATCTTTCAGCAGGTGGCGCACTCTTAAAAGAAGCTGTTCCCGAAAGCCTACCTTTCACTTATTGCACCGTACACCTTACTGATAAAAAAACAATGTTAGATGTTAGTTTTGAAGCTCGAATATTGAGTGCTAACAACGACAGAAAACGAGTTATCTTTCATGGGATTTCTTTTGTTGCCAGCAAGGAAATTCTAAAATGGATTGAAAACAATAAAACGATTCAGTGGTAGTTTTTCTCTTCATTGAGTGAAGCTGTGTCTATCTTCTGTTGAGTGAATTAAAAAATAAGCTTTTAAATGCGAATCTTTACAATTTTATTAACCAAATCTTAACAATCTAATTGCTAAAATTAACTTATGACTCAAACGAAGAAAGGTTTTTCTACTCTTGAAACTATTTCATCTCTGGTAATTTTTTCTTCGCTCAGCGCAGGCGTTTTGCCTCAATTTACTCAACTCGAAAACACTGCTCGTACCGCAAGCACTCAAGGTATACTAGGCGCAGTCAGGACCAGCCTAGAGCTCCAAAAAATGAATATGCTTATCCGCTGTGGGGCCACACTTGAAACCCCCATTCATGTTGAACAACTCAATTCAAACGACATCACTCACGGAAAAAACGCTCCTTGTCGTAACGCTCAAATTCCCACTTCAAATGAAAAACAATTTTTAAGCGACAAAATCCCACACAATCCATTTAAAGTTAGCCAAGCAGTCACTGCTTGTACTTATATTCCAGAAAACCCTTGCCTTGGAATTGAGGCCAACTCAAGTGCCGGATGGTGCTACGACCAAAAGGCTGCCAAATTTTGGGCAAATTCCAACAAGCAGCAAGAATGTAAGCTTTGATAAAGCCCCCTCCCGTGTAGCGACAAATTCATGACAAGGAGCCTCGTGCCCTGTGGCAATGCATGGCTTATCCTTGAGACATGGGATTTCACCGCGCACGTATCGTTAGTCTCGGACTGCTTTTGATTTCAACAGCTTGGGCTCAAGAAACTCCACGCTTTCAAGCCACTGCAAATGCTGCAGATGCTGTAACTCCCATCGGAGGCAAAGGTGTTTTTGGAGTAGGTTTTTACACAGAAACAATTTATCCATTTAGCAGTCCCTACACTTCTGAGTCTGAAGGTGCCCGACAAGAAATGCGTTTCCAAATTCCTCTAGGATTTGGACTTGAAGCTTCTTACGGAATTACTCGCAATATCGAAATCGGACTCTCTGCAGGTTTGGACTATTTCAAGACTCAAAACTTTAGAGATTTTGGAATCAACGGATCTAAAATCTACGATGAAGCCAAGTACCGTCTTATTCCTATTATGGGTATTGTTCGTTATCGTTGGATTAAAAAGGGATGGGCTCCCGAAGCCGAACTTGCCTTAGGTGCAGCTCTAGGAGATATCACAATTACAGCTTACAAAAGTCCTCGTGAGACTCAAAAGCAAAGCGGCCCTTTCTATCGCGGTCATATTGCAGGCGGAGCAGGATGGAGCTGGGGCGAAGGCGCTTCACTTCACTTCCAAGTGGGCTATGCGATGAACAAGCTTGGCGAAAAAACTTTTGATAACGTAGATGGCAAACCCGTAGAACAAGCGGAATACCTAAAAGGGATTTTCAGCAAAGCTTTCTTAAAGTTCTATTTCTAAAGCATCCAACGCCTAAGCCTGGTCGTAACGAGCTCCATTCATAGGCTTTTTACTTGAAGGCTTTTGTTGGGGCTCTTCGAGCGATTCTGGATCAATCTGTAGCGTCGGGATATTTTCCAAACCACTCACTCCTGCTTCTTTCATTATGCTTTCTTCAAGCGGGCTTAGCTTTGCTGCTTTTTTACTCGACTCAATTTGAACTATTTTAAGGTTTTTAACTTCTGTTCTATTCATGGCAGCAAAATCATCTTTAATGACTTCGCCCTCCTTGGCAGTTATTGGCCCTTGAAGCACAATTCGATACATCACCCTCTTAGCTGGGTCATTTTCGGGAAGATATTCGATCAGAACTAACATACTAAGATTTTGCTTATCTTCTTCTCCCTTTAAAAGTTCAACTCCTACGACAGCAGAGTTCCATGGCCCGTCGGCTGCATCGAGACCCATAGAATCTTTAAAGGTCTCGAACTTATCTTTGTCAGCGAGTTCATCTTTGAGTGATCCACCCAAAAAATTATTAAAAGCTTCAACATTATTTTTAGACAGACTCATCCATGCGCTAATGATAATTTTATCTGCCATAGCGGATAAGGAATCCAAAACCTTCTCTTCGTACTGTGCCAGCAGCTCGGGATAATCCCCAAGTTTTCCCTCCTGAACGCCTTCAGCGCTGAGGGCAAATGCCAGTGAAAAAGAAAATACAGTTAAAGCCTTTTTGAATTGCACCATAAGAGCCTTATACCCACCATGCACCGAGTCACCAAAGCTCAGCTGCCATTTTAAGTTGATTTAAGAGCCAATGAGAATTCTTGACCCTCAGTGCATGGACCTGTATTATGCGCTGCACAATATGGCATTCCTTAAGAAGCTCAGTCACCCCTTCCTAATCCTAAACCTGCTCTCAATAAGCTCAGCTCTAAATGCCATTCCCAGTGAAAGCGTAGAAGAGATTAAATTTCTTCTTAAAAAGTCCGCAGATATCGAAGAAAAGCGCGATCGACTTTTGTTCGTAAGCGAAGCCCTTCTTGACCGTCCCTTTGAGTGGGGCCCTTGCGGCGAAAGTGCCTTTGGTGCTTATGATACCAAACCCCTCACCCGCTTAGACGTTTTTGACTGCACAACTTTTGTTGAAGTTGTTTTAGCCATGAGTCTTTCTAATTCTTCTGCAGAATTTAGCGACTTTTTAAAAACCTTTCGCGAAATCAAGTACTGTAATGCAAACGAAGTTTGCTACAGCAATCGCAATCATTTTACATCTCTACACTGGGTACCGAACGTTATTAAAAAAGGATTCTTACGCGATATCACCACAGAATTTTTTGCCGATGCTCCTGAGCGCAGAAAATGGATTGATACACAGGCTTGGCTAAATGAAAAAATTGATGCCCTAGATCCGCAAGATCCCCGCTACGATGCCAAAAAAAGAGAACTCAAACAAATCGGCCCCAACCAAGTAGTCAGCGAACTAGGCAAACTTAAATATGTCCCTTTGAAAAATCTTCTAGAAAATTCCGTCAAGGAGAAGCTCTTGGAAGAACGCGTGGTTCTTTTTAATTTAGTAAAGAATGAACGATCAACCAAAGAGACCTTCGTTATGGTTACACACCAAGGTTTTATTATAGAAAAAGACGGGGAACTCTACCTCCGCCATGCAAGCAGTGAAGCCAAAGTAACGGGCGATGTTAAATTCGAAGACTACATTCAGGCTCGGATGAAGGATGAGAACTGGCCTACCCTAGGTTTTCATCTCATGGGTTTTAACGATTCATCAAAATAAAAGTTAAAGAACTAAAAAAGCACGATGAAAAGGAGAGGGAGCTTCAGTGTTAAGCTCTGCATGAAAGGTAGAAATCATATGCATGCCTTCTTGAATCCAAACAGGATCGCCCTTGTAGCGTGCAAGCACATCGCACTCTTCACCCGAGCGAGACACTATAGGGGCGCGTATAAAAGCCACTTCGTAGTTGTTTAACTTCACTTGTGCACTGTCTAACTGACGTCCATAGCCATTGCGTTGAATGTCGATGTCCATAATGCCCAAAGATTTTTGAGCAGGATCAGAAACTTTTTTTGCCATCAAAATACTTCCGGCGCAGATTCCCCAAAAAGGAATTACTTTGGAAGCTTTCAAGAGGTCATCCCAAATTCCAAAATGTTCAATGAGCTTAAGCATGGTGGTGCTCTCACCCCCGGGAAGTATCAAGGCATCAATGGATTCAAAATCTTCGCTGCGACGAACTTCAACGAGTTGTGCACCTAAGGCTTCAACATGTTTTCTGTGGGGCTCTACGCAACCTTGGACGGCTAAAATTCCTACGCGCATCTATCAACTCTTTTCAAGACTAAGCTAGGAATTACCAACCGCGTTCTGACATTTTTTCAGATTCAGGAATGGTTTTGATTTCAAGACCACGCATCGCTGCAGATAATCCCTTAGATGCTGCAAGCACTTCTTCTGGACGGTCAAAGCCAGCCACCGCACGAACAATTGCGCGTGCAAACTTTTCGGGAGAATCAGATTTAAAAATTCCCGATCCTACGAACACAGTTTCAGCTCCGAGTTGCATACAAAGGGCTGCGTCAGCGGGAGTTGCTACGCCACCTGCTGCAAAGTTAGGCACTGGAAGTTTTCCATATTTTCGAACTTTCAAAAGAAGTTCGTAAGGAGCTCCTAAGTTTTTGGCTTCGGTCATGAGCTCGCTCTCATCGAGCATCATCACGCGTTTAATATCTTGATTGATTTGACGAAGGTGTCTTACCGCTTCAACAACGTTTCCAGTTCCTGGCTCACCTTTAGTGCGAATAAGAGCAGCACCTTCGCCAATACGACGAAGCGCTTCACCTAAGTTTTTGCATCCGCAAACAAATGGAACGCGGAAGTTATTTTTTGCAATATGAAATTCATCGTCAGCAGGAGTAAGCACTTCGCTCTCATCGATAAAGTCTACACCGATGGCTTCCAGCACTTGTGCTTCTGCGAAGTGGCCAATGCGACATTTCGCCATGACAGGAATGCTCACAGCTTTCATAATTTTTTCTACAAGTTCTGGAGGGCTCATACGCGCCACTCCACCTTCTTTGCGAATATCAGAAGGTACGCGCTCAAGAGCCATCACCGCTACCGCGCCTGAGGCTTCTGCAATTTTTGCTTGCTCTGGAGTTACAACATCCATAATCACGCCTCCGCGAAGCATCTCTGCCAAACCCACTTTCAATTCAAAGCTGGGCATAGCGAGTGTCTTGGGCGCAGTTAGAATTGTTTTCTTAGTAGGAGTTTTTGCGGGTGATTTTGTGACTTTTTTGCTTTTAGTTTTGGATGCCATAAAACGAACTAAAAGGTAGCCATTCGGGCTATTTATGTCGAGTTAATTCAATAGACCGTAAAGGTGACTAAGGATATCTATCCAGAGGTGCTTAGCGCTCTCCTTGTAGGCCTTGTGGCCGGATTTATTGATGCCATCGCCGGTGGCGGTGGGCTTATAACCTTGCCGTTTCTTACCCTCAACCTCATCGATCCCGCTCATGCAGTGGGCACCAATAAGATTGTAGGTACCTTGGGCGCTTTCACCGCCTTCTTAATTTATCAGCGCCATAACAAAATCAACATCAAAGAAGGAATGAGCTTCTGTCTAGTCATTGCCCTTGGTAGCTGGTCTGGCTCCAAGATTACTCCTTTTATCCCACCTCAGTATTTTGCCTGGGGTCTTCTCTTAATGAGCCCTGTCATTCTTTGGATTATTTTTAAAAAAGATCTTTTGATCAAAGAACGCATCCGCGCTCCTAAAAACTTAAGTCTTGCGGCATTTTCTTCGGCTTTTTTTGTGGGAGCTTATGATGGTGCCTTTGGGCCAGGAGGCGGAACCTTTATGCTCCTTGCCCTGCTTTTAGTGGCAAAGCTTCCACTCCTTCACGCTCTTACACTTTCTAAATTAGCGAATACCTTTTCTGCAGGTACAGCACTCGTGAGCTTTTCTTTAGGAGGTTATGTGCACTGGAAACTTGGCCTCACAACAGGGGCCGCTATGGTGGTGGGAGCTTTTTTTGGAAGTCAGGCCGCAAGCAAGCATACTTCTAAAATTGTACGCCCCATTCTTGTTGTGGTTGTAGTGCTCTTAGTGACAAGTTTAATAATTAAACTTCAAAACGAATAAAATGAATCTTATCTGCCGGATCGTCTCGATTGACGATCGCTCTGTCGAAGAGACCTGTTCTCTTGACGACTAGCTTGTCGAGCAATTTGCCGCCCCTCGCGGCTTTCTTGTCTTGCTTGTCGATTTTCCTGGCGATCTTCTCTTCGTTCTTGACGATTTTCTTGTCTATTTTCTCTTCGTTCTTTACGGTTTTCTTGGCGAAGTTCCCTACGCTCCTGACGATTAGCTTGACGCTCTTTTCTTTTTTCTTGTCTAAGCTCTCTACGCTCTTCTCGTTTTTCTTTTCTTTCTCCAACGTTTTCTTGAATCCGATCTTTTTGATCTTCAACCGAAACGTTTTCATTATTTTGAAGGGGGGCTGCTTCTTCCTCTGCAAAAAGAGGCATACAGAAAAAAACGGCAAAGACTAATTTTGATATCTTGTTAAACATGCTTCTATTTTGAACCCGTTCAAATCATAGAAATATGAAGCTTTGGTAAATATTTGTTTAATTTAAAGTCTAATTGGTAACTTCTTTTTGAAGCTCAAAGTAGCGCAAAATCTTCTCTAGATGGTCGCGATTATGCAAACTCGAAGAAGATTTAATAACGGTACGAAGATCTTGTATGGCAGCTCGGTATCGGCCCATACGTGCAAAGAGGAATGCTCGTTCACGTAAAGATTCAACGCGTTCTTGTGGGCAAAGTTCTGCAAGAGCCGTCAGCACCCAATACAAACGTGTGAGATCTTCTTTTTCAAAATAAATAGCTCGCAAGTTACGCAACATTCTAGAAACGATTTCGCGCGGATGAGCAATTTTTAAAGCTTCGGGACCAAAAGGAATCATGCCTTTTGTCCAAGTTTCAAGACGCTGTTTACATTCTTCAAGACTCAAAATCTTTGCACCATCAAAGGTATCAACAAACCACTCTTCGTCGTGATCTTTATCTTGATCTTGATCCAAGATTTTAACTAAAAAGTGACCAGGAAAACTAATGCCCGCTGCTTTAAGTTCAACCGCGCGACACATTTCCATAAAGACTAAACTTAATGTGATAGGAATCCCTTTGCGGCGAACCAACACATCGTTCATAAATGAGTTTTTAACGTTGTAATAATTTGTTGTATCACCCTGAAAACCTAGGATGTCGCGATAAATAGTGAGAACAAATTTAGACTTATCTTTTACTGAAGCCTCTTTTGGAAACTCAGAAAGAGCAGTTTTTAAAGTTTCGCGAAATATTTTAACTTGGGCAGGCACGTCGAGTGCAGGGTATTCAAGCTTAGCAACCCACATTCCTAACTCTATAGGATCCCAATCATCTTTAGATGGATCTTCGACCTGTTTCAAAAAGGCTGTGAGTGATTCGAGCGTCTTCTCGAGTGTGTCTGGTGCAAGCATGGAATGTCCAAAGGGTATTTTATCGCGATATGCTCGAATTATCTAGGAATATAAGGCGCGGCCAGCACTTTGCCTTGCTATGCATGCCACATCCACCCATGAGAGTGTTTGAGTGTAATTGTAATTGGCCCCAACAAGGGTTTAAATGCCCTTTAATGGCTAGACGTTTGGGCATTTACACCTTGGGACACTTCTTGAGCTTGAACGGACCAGAAAGCTTTTATCTAAAAAAACTCTGGAATCCGCTTCTTCAAAATTTTGAAAGCTGGGAACTGAGTCAACTCTCCAGCTCCCCAGAAGACCTGCAAACTCTTGAGCAAAGCCTTGAGGGGATGCTTCTAACTCACAATCAAATCTTAAAGGGTTACTTTCCACTTGTTGAACGCATCGAGTGCCTGAAGCGAGTTAGAGCTGAATTTTTAAAGAATTTCGATAACTTAGTGCAAATACTTTCAATGGAGGTTCACAAACCTCTGTCCCTCGCGCGGGTTGAATGCGAACGTTGCGTTCTTACTTTGGACGCCACTCTTGAATGGGGACAAAAACTTTTAAACTCCCCACTCGACATGCATGCGCCTCCAACTGCGAGTCTTAAAGGTCACAGTTTTCCTGTTCCACGAAAAATTATTGTGGGTGCCACCCCCTTTAATTTCCCCCTCAACTTAAGCCTTCATAAAATTGCGCCCGCTATTTTGGCAGGAGCTCCCTTTGTTTGGAGACCGTCCTCTAAGGGGCAACTGAGCGGTCTCGCTCTTGTTGACATCCTTCACGCCGCAAAATTACCCGCAGGTCTCTTGGCTTTTTTACCCATGAATCACGAATGTTTTTGGAAACTTTTAGAGGACCCCCGCGTAGAAGCTGTGAGTTTCACAGGGTCGGCTCAGGTGGGCTGGGATATTCAAAAAAAATTCCGTGGTCCCTGCGTTCTAGAACTCGGCGGAGCAGCTCCGATTTACATTGAAAAACTTGAAGGCGAAAAGTTCAAAAAAGCCCTACAAGCTATAGCGGCAAGTGCTTATTCTTTTGCCGGACAAAGTTGTATTTCTGCGCAAAATCTTTTTGTTCATCAAGATCACTTTGAGGAAGCGCGTTCGCTCATGCAGGAATTCACGCAAAATTTTGCAATTGGAAAAACTTGGGACGAAAAAACTCTCTGCTCCAGTGTGATTGATGAAGAATCTCAAAATCGTATTGAAAAAATTCTTAGCGACGCTAAAAAACAAGGCGCTACTTTACACAGAAGTAATGGCGTAGAGATTCCCAACTTTGTAGCACCCACTCTTGTAGAGAATCCTTCGGAAAAACTTCTCAAAGAAGAAATCTTTGCTCCCGTATTAAATTTAATAAAAGCCAAAGACTTTGCTCACTTTACAGAATTTGCAAATGCGCTTCCGCATCGTTTGCAATGTGGAGTCTTTTCATCAGACGAAAGCACTCTCTCTGAAGCGAAAAATTTAGATTACGGCGGAATCAGCTTAAATGCTCCCAGTTCTGTGCGCATAGATGCCCTCCCTTACGGAGGTCGCGGGCTCGCGGGACTTGGAGCCGAAGCCCCCGCCATTACATGGGCATTTTGCGCCCCTCACAAAACAATTTATTCTTCAAAATCCTAAAAGCCGCCTTTTCAACATATTGCGGTTACGACTAGTCTGAGGACAATGTCTACTTATGCTGAATTGTTAGATCATTGGAAAAAAATTGAAGTCCTTCGCTCTACAGTGGGATTGCTTTACTGGGACATGGAAACTTACATGCCCAATGGCGCTATTAATTTACGCAAAGAACAACTCTCTTTGTCCGCGCAACTCGAACACAATTGGTTAAACGACAGCAAATTCAAAGATGTCATTCTCGCAGATAAAGTTGCTCCTAAAAATCCCATCGAAAAGAGAAACTTAGAACTTTGGAAAAAAGGCATACTCGTTAGCAGCTCCGTAGACGAAAAGTTTTTAGATAAATTCACTCGTGTGAGTAGCGAATGTAATCTCAAATGGCGCTCGGCAAAAGCAAACTCTAAGTTTTCTGAAGTCAAAGACTTACTTAAAGAATTAGTAGATCTCAGTCGCGAACAACTTCAGCGCATTCAAGCCAATGATGGGCTTAAAAAATACTATAGCGGCAAAGCACTGTATGAAGTTGCCTTTGATCAATATGAGCCGGGAATGCCCCTAGCGGACATGCAAAATCTTTTAACTAAGCTTTGCGATGAAACACAAAAACGACTTCCGCAGTTTTTAGAGAATTCTAAAAAACGTCCTGCGCTAAAGCCTATTAACACTCAACTCATCAATCGCGAATTCTGCGAAGCACTCATGAAATCCATTGGCTTTAATTTTGAACAAGGACGACTTGATAGCAGCGCTCACCCCTTTAGTGGTGGCTACCCTGGAGATGTTCGCATCACTGTTCGCAAAGAATCCAAAGATCCTCTCGAAGATTTATTAAGCACTCTTCACGAAGTGGGCCACGCGCTCTACGATCAAGGCCTTCCTTCTGAAACCTTATATGAGCCCAGCGGAAAACACTGCTCCATGGGTGTACATGAATCTCAAAGCCGCTTCATTGAAAACATCATTGGACGCAGCAAAGCTTTCTGTGATGCTATCGCCCCTAAGCTTCAAACAGATAGCGACAATTTATTCAGCGCGCTTAATCCCCTTAAACTTGGTTTTATTCGAGTGGATTCTGATGAAGTGACTTACAACCTTCATATTTTGCTACGCTTTGAAATTGAACGCGACTTGATGGAAGGAAAACTCGAAGTAAAAGATCTTCCTGAGCGTTGGAACACACGCTTTAAAGAACTCACCGGTCTTACAGTAGAAAAAGACTCTCAGGGTTGCTTGCAAGATACCCACTGGTACTCGGGCTCCTTTGGATATTTTCCAAGTTACAGCTTAGGAAACATGCTCTCTGCTGAACTCTTCCAAGATTTTCAAACAGCTCATCCCAATTGGAAAGAAAAAGTTGCTAAGAGCGAGTTAAAGTTTGTACGAGATTTTATGGCACACAAAGTTTACCCTCTTGCTTTCCGCTACGACTCGCCAGAGTGTATGCAAAAAATTATCGGAAGAAAAGTATCCGAGAGAGCCCTCTTGGCTTACTTTGATACCAAGTTTTAGATAGCTGCAAATGTTAAAAATGACTTAGTCTTGCTTGGAGACGCTTTTAACGAGCAATTTTTGGATGAGCTGCTTGGCTTTGCTGGTAGCGAGAGATTTTACTCCAAAGTGATCGAGCCAATTGTCTTCAGGAATAACAGCTTTTGCCATACTTTTGTGTCCGCCCGCTGAGCCGATTTTATCAAAATTTTCTTTAAAAATTTCTCCGCAGTTGAGATCACTTTCCCAGTTGCGACCAGAAATCACAAAGTTACCATCTACAAGTCCGCCTGCTGCCGCCACTTGAACACCTTCAATTTGCGATACAAAATCTGCTGCTTGAGGAATCCAGTCTTCACTTCCTACATCAGACAAAACCAATACGCCTACTCCGTTGCGAGTTTTGAAATCTTTCAAAGCGCGACGCAAATTATCAATGTAATCTAAAGGCAATTCAGGACGCTCAATTTTGCGCATCAATGCGCCATTCACTTTAGGATATAAATAAACGTAGGCTTCGAGATCGCGCTCTGAAACACCACGGTTAAAAAACAAAGTATCAGATTTAATTCCGTAATGAAGAGCTGTAGCTAAACGCTGACTGATTTCTACGCCCGCTGCTTCGAGATACAACGTAAAAAGTGTGGAGATTGATCCTAAATCTTCATCAATTTCGATCCACTCACTGGCTTCAAGAGCAGGAGTTTCAATACGTGGGTGGTGATCAATCACCACATCACAAGGCAAATCGCGATCTTTAAAAAATGAAGGCTGACAATCAACGTAAACAACTTTATCGAAGTTTTTTAGAGATTTTTCAGTTACACGCTCTACTTCGATTTCAAGCAAACGCACCATTGCCAAGTTCTCGGGTCTAGAAATTCTTCCAAACGATACAATGGGTGCTGTTTGAGCATTGCGGCCTAAGATTTTTCTGAGTGCAAGTGCACCCGCCAATCCATCAGGATCTGGATCATCTTGAAGCAAAATCGCAACGCGATCTGAATCTTGCAAAACACTTTGTAATCCAACTATTTTAGATTGAATTGCTAAGAGCTCAAGCTCATGTGCAAAGCCCTCTTCCATGAGGTCTTTCCACGCAACGCTTCTCTTTACTTTCTTAGCAGCTACTCGCGAACTCTTTGAACCTAAACGTAAAACCTGAAGTGCAGGATTGCGCTCTTTTAGGATAGCTTCAACTTCATCAGCAACGCTCACATCTTCGAAACCTAAAATTGCAACAACACTCTTTTTACTTGCATCAGGAATACTGCATTCTTCTGCTGCTAACTTAGGCAAATCTACTGAACGTCCTTCAAAAGAAGATCCATTGTTGGGAGTCATCAGCCAGCCACGGCCTTGAATCCAAAGCCCAAGTGATGATCGTGTGGGAAGAATGGTGGTGAGACTCTCGGCAGGCCAACTTTGGTCTGCAAAAACATAATAGAGAGTCGCCTTGGCCATTTGTAATTTTGTATCACCCTGAGTGGCCCAGTCTAGAAGCCTTATAAAAAAGAAGAAGCTAAAAATATCTGTTTAAATACATATGCTTAGCGCCCCTACCCACTTATCTTTCAAGCATTCATTATGCCTATGACTTCCATTGATCCTTTCTCTTAGTCGAGTTCTTCAACGAGCTGTAGGTTTTTTAGCGAGGAGATCATATGAACACACTTAAATATTCACTTTTTTTACTTTTGGGAATGCTCAGTTTTTCAGCAGAGGCTCGCTTTGATTTTGATCTAGAGATCATCTCTGTAGAAAGTGTATTGCTTGATAGCAAACGCGAAACAGTTTTAGAGATTGAGGAAGATACATTTATCAGAAATATTCAAGGTTACGCCTGTGCAGTACCTGCTATTCAAGTTTTAAATTTTCAATTCGGACAAGCCGAACTCAATCACAATGGTTCAGTAGATTTTGGAGTCAAAGCTCACCATGAAGCCTTTATTGTTAAACAAGAGGGTGGTGCCTTTTGTAGTGCTTTGGGTGATGCCAACGATATTTTTGGCGAAAACTACGTAGTTGGATCAAATCACAGGATTACAGTCTCAACTGTGCGCTCCATTGTAATTGCTAAAGATTGGGAAGGCGTTCCTAAAAAGATGCTCTTAGAAGTTGTAAGCACTGAACTCTTAGGCGTGAAACTTGTAAGCACTGCCAGCATGTTACTTGAACCTGTAAAAGAATAACTACTTATGTTCAAGCGTGAAGCTAATCAAGTTCTTCCATTTTGATTTCATAGGCATAATCAAATGGATATTCTTGGTTAGCTATCCGCTTGAGTATTGTTTTATCTAAAACTTTAAAGCGTGTGTTGGGCAAAAAGAGTACCTCTTCTTCTTCAGGATAATAAGAAAGCTCTTCGATACTACGACCTGTTTTAGATTGAATGCGATAAATGATCATAGCATTTCTTAAAAAACGACCTCGCGATTCAATGCGAGTTGCTTTAGTTGTGCTCCAAAAACCTTTAGCAACAAACTCTTCTCCTATAACGTATGAATCATAACGTTCCTTGGCTAAAACAGGATCTTTCTTTTCTCCCGAGGATATAGAATACATTTCACCTCGCCATACTTGAGATTGATAGAAGGGCAATTTATTAAGAGCAGAAAGAAGCACAAGAATTTTCTTTTCTAATATTTTGGGATCACTTCCAAATTGTCCTGCCCAAAGAGCCGAATTCAAATTCCGATAACCTCTCTGAGTGTAATGAAGCAAAGCAATGAGTTCTGGCTTGCTGAGCAAATTAGCAACATAGTCTGGAGTATCCTGAGCGTGCTCTAAGATTTGATTTACAGCCAAATAAAGCTTGGCCGCATCGTCTTCGGGGTCAGCACTCAAGTCATAAGCTCTTTCAGATTCTGCAAAAAGTTTTAGAAGAACTGCATTTTCATCAGAACCCGATCTAAAGCTATTAGGATTTTTTAAAACTTTTGAATGGAGTTTCAGTTCAGGCAACTGAGAGGCTAAATGGCGTTCTGAATTAAAACTTGAGCAAGCAGATAGGAGTAAAAAACCTGCACTCAAAAAGGGTCTCATAACTTTAGTTTAACGGATTTTTTGCAAGATAAAGAGCCCCTTAAAAAAGGAAAGAATGATCACCTTACTTAAGCTTAATTTGAATATAACCCGTAGGTAGTGATCTAAAACCCTCAATGCTTTCAACTCGCGGATTCTCTAATAATTTCGTACGCAACTCATCTGCATCCTGAACAGGCGAAAGAGTGCCCAAACGAATTTCACCGCCATCTTTAGTGATTCGTACCATTTGATCCAAAAATATTACAGCTTCTTCAAACTTCAAATAATCTAAGAACCAGTGGCTTATAGATAAATCCTGACTTTTATCAGGTAAGGGAATATCAAAGGCACTCCCTTTAACAAAGTTAGACTTGCCTTTTATTATATGCACTCCCTCCGAATAAAGATCTACAGAGGTAACAACTGTCCCAGTGCTTGAGTAAGCTAAATTTATCCCTTGCCCCAAGCGACTTGAACCACTTGCAACAGTAGCAATTTGTTTATTTCGAAAATCATACCCCAGCAGCCCCAAAGAACTTAGAGTCGTTAAATATCTTCCAGTAACTACAAAATTTTGATTTGTAATAGGGTCATAGACTCTACCCGTAAAAGTCGCATAATCAGAAGGTTGAAGATTTAATAATTTTCCAACGGGCGCAAGTGTTAGCATCTGTACCCCCTTTGATAATGCAACAAATGTACTTTCTGTGTCTGAGACAATCCCTAAGGCGTACAAACAGCCTCTTCGAGAAGCATGACCTATCTTTGACCCAACATTCCCTGCACTTGCTATGGACAAAAAACTTAGAAAGATTAAACTTTTACAAAAAGCTGGAATTATTTTTATTCCTTGAAATAAAGTGCGGTGATTAGGATTAGCCACCGACTCAACCTATTTTAGAACTTCTAAAACAAAATACTGCAGAATTCTTTCCTGAGGAAAGAGACTATTGGCATTATTGTCATGAACGGTGTGATACGATGAGTAAAACACTTTACCTTTTCCTAAAGCAAAAGTCGCTGTAAGTGGACGTTCAGAATTTTCCACCCAAGTGCGTGTCGGGGCAATCACGGAATTCATCATTGCCCAGCCTCCTGCAAAACCTTGGATGTCAACTTGTTCTTTTGCATTTAAACAACTTTCTGTTGGGTTAGCAGTGTTGCCACATTTTACAGCTGACTTAAGCCAGAGCTTTAAGTTTAACTCGGGAATACCCGCAGAATAAGTCACACCTGATGAGCCTTTTTCGGCTAAACCCATGGGACTAGAAATTGTGGGATCAACATCACCCTCAAAATTAATAAACTCAGGAAATACTTGTTCAACAACATCATAAGCCAAGTCTGTTACAAAAAGACTTCCACCATTATTTACGTAATCACGCAAATTTGATCTGATAGTTGCGTTTTTAAGGTGTAGCTCCCCTTGAAATCCGCAGTTAATCATAACCAAGTCAGCAGCTTTTAATTTTTCAGGATCAGATGCCAAAGATAAAAATTGCGCAGATGTCGATTTAAGCGAAAAAGTATCAGTACTTTCTAATGTCTTTGGAGCAATACCAATTTTGCTGAGTACATTTTCTAAGTGATCATAGGATCCTGTGAATACTGTAATTTTTGCGACTTTAGAATTCTCATCAGATATTTTAGGCAAAGTTGAAGCTTCAGAAGCGACCATAGCTACCTTGCCTTTTACAACTGGAGTAACGGAACGACGCTCATAAGGGCCTACTTTTACTACAAGACTTCGATTTCCCTCAGGGATGGCCACGAATTTAAATTCACCCGTTTCCGTTGTTCCAGTTTTAGCAATGTACTCTTCGCTAGGTTCGCCAACTCCAACCACGCCTTTGTTTGCTTCGCGAATTTCTTTTGCAAATGGAACAAGCTCTTCATTTCCTTTTGTAGGTATATAGACAAGTGCGCCAGAAACTGGGTCAATTCCATTTTGTGCTCGCACAACCCCTTGAACCGTGCCGCTATTTGAAGCCAAACTTTCTTTGCGAGTAGCATAGTCGTCAGTTTTGTAAGCAAACAAATCTAAAACTTGCCAGTTTTTCTGTGCGCAAAGAGTGCGTGCATGAATCTTAGAGTCATATCCAATTCTTAAGAAAAGATTACGAAGACCAGACATTCTTTGTAAGCGTGCATCTACTATTTTTTCCCATCTTGCGTGTGCACCATCCCTAGATTCTTTAGAATAATAAAGCTGAAAGTTTTTTGCGATAATGGAACGGCTCTCTTGGCTAGATAAAAGTTCTTCGAGATCACTAATTGAAGCCAATGCTTTTTGAATCACTTCATCATTTATTTTTATATCAGATTCCAAAGCACTTAGAACTTCATAGTTCTTTGATTCGATTTTTTGAAGATTTGAAAGTACTAACTCTGCATATTCATCGACTTCTGCTAATTTTAATTGTGATTTTGCGAAAATCTGATTGGATTCAAACCCAGCTTCTATAAAATCTTTGCGATCTTGCTGGCCCTGCCTCCGCTCTATTTCATATAGATCCTTATAAAAACTTGAGCTGGAAGTTACTGGAGTGTTTTCATCTTTTTTTGAGCAGTTAATTAAAGATAACAAAGATAAAAATAAAATAAAGGATTTAAAATTCATCTCATTATATGTGCAACTAATAGGCCAACACAGAAAATCGATGACTTATGTTAAGAAAACCACAGCATATCTGTATAAATAATGTTCACTTAACATCCTAAAAACACATATAGTCTTTTCAAAACTGCCATTTAGCGGATTTTTTACTGAGCGCGAGGGGCTGCGGCATCCGTGCCGCCCCTTTGATCGCTATTTGTGATGGCTTGTTTAACTAGAAAACGAACAATTTTAGAACGTTTAGCTCCGCCCAGTAGAACTCTCAGATCTTCATGTAAGGCACCATCATTCACTAAAGCGCCCAATGTCCCTTGGCCTTTATCTATTTTAGTCATGATAGATTCCATGCGCACAAGACTGCGATTCATGCTTGCACCCCAGTCTCCTTGAGTATTTTTCTTAAGATTTTCTGAGGCTATTTCTAAGTTTTCTAAAATCTTATCGATACGTTTTCCGGTTTTTCCGTCTTTAAAAATCAAAGCTAAATTCTCAGTCACATCCTTGATGTTACTGATCGCCTGACCCCCTTGATCCATGTAAGCCTCAAGGCCCTTGTCCACTTTAGACATCAAACGAGCATTGTCTTTGAGAGGCTCGCCGCCTTCTCCTTCAATAATCACGAGAGTTTTGTCTCCCAACATACCTGCCGATGCAATGGTCACAACGGCTGTATCTTTAATGCGATCTAAATATTCTCCAGAAATTGAGTAATTAACCAAAACACCTTTTTCATCATTGGGAGGAAGTTCTTTTCCTAAAACTCGACCTACATTGATACCTGCCATAGAGACTGGAGCGCCGACATTTAAACCTCTAGCATCTTCAAACACAGTGCCCACTTTTATTTCACTGCTAAAAATTCCACTGCCACCCATGAAGATAATAAAACCTCCCGCCACAACAAGTGAAACAAAAACAAAGAGTCCTACAATAAGATGCGATTGGCCTTTTGAATTAGGTGATTCCATTGATTACTCCATCCATAAACTTTTTAATGCGCGGATCATTCTTAACTTCTTTTGCTTTGCCAGAGACAGCAATAGTTCCGTTTTCTAAAAGTGAAATTCGATCCGAAACAGCAAGAGCTGTAGGCATATCGTGTGTGACTAAAATTCCAGAGCGTCCAGCCTTTTTAATATCATTCAAAATATCCTGAATAACTTTAGTATTAAAAGGATCTAAGCCCGCAGTTGGTTCGTCATAAAGTACAACTTCTGGTCCAAGAATAATTGAACGTGCTAGACCTGCTCGCTTTTGCATTCCACCCGATAAATCTGACGGAAGTAAATTTTCTGTCCCACTGAGCCCAAGCATTTCGAGGATTTCTGTAACTTTTTTCTTTTTTTCTTTTTTGCTCAACTTTGTATGAGCATCCAAAGGGTAAAGCAGGTTTTCCTCAACTGTAAATGAATCAAAAAGCGCCCCGCCCTGAAACGCGTACGCAATTTCTTTTCTCACTTTAAACCAATCATCTTCGCCTAAGCCGATAAGATTTCTGCCTTTAAAAGTCATAGTGCCAGAATCTGGCTTTTCTAAACCTATCAATGCGCGCAAGAACACACTTTTGCCCGATCCACTGGCTCCCAATAAACAAACAATCTCGCCGGGATCTAGATGAAAAGACACATCTTTATGAACAACTTTGCTGCCAAAAGATTTCTTAAAATTTTTAACTTCTACCAAGTGCTCCATCGATCAACCCTTTGTCAACGCGTGCTCGGCGAGCCAGAGAAGTTTTGTTAAAATAAAATCGAAGATTAAAACAACAATTGAAGACTTTACTACGGCATTGGTGGTTGCCAGCCCCACACCCAAGGTACCACCTTTGGCATTCATTCCCTCATGACAACTCACAGAAGCTATAATGAATCCAAAAACTAAGCCTTTTATCAAACCACCACTCACATCGCGCCAAGTGATAATTTCAAATGACTTAAAAAAGTAATCATGGGGCGCTAGGCCTAACTGAGAAGAGGAAGCAAGCATGCCCCCAAAGATACCCACCATATCGGCAAGCAATGTTAAAAAAGGCGTTGCTATCATGAGTGCAACAATTTTTGGCGCTACAACTTTTTGAATGGGATCAGTTCCTAACGCACGGATTGCATCAATTTGTTGGGTCACTTTCATAGAAGCAATTTCTGCTGCCATACCGGCACCCACTCGCCCAGCCAACATAAGAGCAGTAAAGATAGGACCCAACTCACGACAGATAGAGATAGCGACAATTTTTGGAACATAATATTTCGCCCCGAAACGTTCGAGACCAAAACCAAATTGAATTGCTAAAACCAAACCCGTTGATAAAGCCGCAACGAATACAATTAAAAATGATTGTACTCCAAGAGTATTAATTTCGTAGGTGAGCTGACTAAGACTCGGAGGACGACGCATCCAAACGCGCGCACTTTGCGCTACCATCATGGAATACGAGCCTATTTCTAATAGCAAATCACGAACACTGAAGAATACATTCTTCTTCCAGTTTAAAACGGCTCTCACTGTGGATATCGGAACTTCTTAAGCATATTAAGAAAATCCGCCCTCGATTGTGCCTGTAGTGTAGGAGAAGCTTGTACTGAAAAATCAAAAAGACAATCGTCTTTGCGCCAAGCTACAAAATCAATTTGCACAGGCACTCCATCAACCTTGCCTTCACCAAAAATTTGAAAAGCCTCACGTCCATCCAATTGAAACGTCGTTATATTTTTATCTTTGAATGCAACGATGGGAGAAAGTGCCGATCGCGCAAGTGTTTCTAAACTCGCTTCTTCATAGCGACCGCAAATTGAGCTTACGCTCAAGAGCGCGCCTTTTTTATCTTGGTATAGAATCTCTATCCCCTCAGTAGGATTAAGTTTAGTCCACGATGTTTGAGGCGCCGGGAAAAAGTAATTCGCTGCAGAGCGATCTTCACGCAGAGGACCACTTATCGAACACGAGGCGAACAAAAGGAAAAACACAGCGAGTCGTTGCAGCACACTCTTATCTTAGCAACTGCTGGCAGTGGGGACACCCCAAGCTTAAGACTTATACTGCGAATGACTATGTGCACAAAGCTTCAGAGTGGCACTTAAGCCTTAGAGCTCAACCCAAGCATCGTAGTAAGCAAGTTAGCAATGGAACATGGCACCTTTGTTCATTTGCAGGGCTGCTGACTCTCAGCTACAAAAGAGCCATATGAAGCTTCATAATGTAAAAGTTTATCCGTCAAAAGTTCCTCTTTCTCGCGAAAATCAACTTGCATGGAAAATGGCTGTGGTTGCAACAGATCCCGTAGCTCTCATTCCTGAAGTGGTAGAAATGATTGGAAACCGAATGATCGACAACGCTTCTGTCGCACTCGCTGCCATCAATCGCACACCTGTTGCCAACGCAAGAACTCAAGCACTCGCACATCCACGCACTAAAGGCGCAACAGTTTTTGGAGTTTCAAACGATCAAAAATTTGATGCGGAATGGGCAACATGGGCTAACGGCACCGCCGTTCGCGAACTCGACATGCACGACACCTTTCTAGCGGCTGACTACTCTCACCCTGGCGACAGCATCCCAGCTCTTGTAGCAGTGGCACAACAAACCGGAAAAAATGGTGCCGATCTCTTAAGAGGTATCGCAACTGCTTATGAACTTCATGTAAATCTTGTAAAAGCAATTTGCTTGCACCAGCACAAAAAAGATCACATCGCTCACTTAGCGCCTGCATGTGCTGCGGGAATTTGCACCATGCTAGGACTCAGCACCGAAGTAACTTATCAAGCGATTCAACAAGCGGTGCACGTTGCATTTGCTACTCGTCAGTCGCGCAAAGGCGAAATTTCTAGTTGGAAAGCTTATGCTCCTGCTCACGGAACTAAACTCGCTGTAGAAGCCGTAGACCGTGCGATGCGCGGAGAGAAAAGCCCCTCTCCCATTTACGAAGGAGAAGATTCTGTCATTAGCTGGATGCTCGACGGCCCTAAAGCGAGTTACGACGTACCCTTGCCTGAACTAGGCGAAGCTAAACGCGCCATTCTTGAAACTTATACCAAAGAACACTCTGCGGAATATCAAGCGCAAGCTCTTATCGACCTTGCATTCAAAATGCGTGAACGCGTAAAAAATGTAAGCGAGATTGAATCCGTTGTTCTTCACACCAGTCACCACACTCACTACGTCATTGGAACAGGAGCAAACGATCCTCAAAAGTTTGACCCCAAAGCATCTCGCGAAACTCTTGATCATAGCATTATGTATATCTTCGCAGTTGCGCTTGAAGATGGAACTTGGCACCACGTTGACAGCTACACTCCAGAAAGAGCAAATCGTCCTACAACTGTTGCACTTTGGAATAAAATTTCTACCCAAGAAGATGCTGAATGGACAAAACGCTACCACGATTCGGATCCTGCTAAAAAAGCGTTCGGAGCTCGCGTAGAAATAAAACTTAAGAATGGCGAAAAGATTGTAGACGAATTGGCACGCGCAAACGCACACCCTGCTGGAGCAAAACCATTCACGCGTCCTAACTATGTTCACAAGTTTAAAACTCTTACGACTGGAATTGTTGACCCTGCAGAACAAGATCGTTTCTTGGCCCTTATTGAAAAACTCCCTACACTTAGCTGGGAAGATATTTGCCAATTAAACGTAACAGTCCCCGTAAACAAACTTGAAAAAGCAACTCGCGACACTCGCGGAATTTTTTAATTTTAGTAGGAAAACAAATGATCGTTGCCTCAGCCAAAATAATTTTGGATTTCTGGGGCAACGAAGACTTAAAAGAAAAACGTAGACTCATAGAAACTCTTTCAGACAAACTCCAAAGACAACACCGTTTATATCTTAGCGAAGTGGGCAGTTTTGCAGATTTAGAGAAATGCGAAGTAGGCCTTGCTTTTTGTTCAGTAGATTTAGAAAACGCTCAAAAACATATGCAAAAGCTTTTAGAGTTTGTAGATAAAAACTCTGCAGCCCGAGTTGTGAGCGAAGACACAGAATTTCAGCGCTTTGACTAAACAGCTTATAGGCACATGCCAACTCGTTTTATAAGGCGCTAGACTGTTAAGATCTGTTTAATATTTTAACACCTGTATTTTGCTAGATACGAATAAAAATGCTTTTAATGCTGATTTAACGCAAGCTGAGACCTCAAAGATCGATAAACTGTAGGCATGCAGAGCTTGGTACGTACCGTTCTTTTTATAGCCTTTATTGTGGGTCAATTAAGCCCCTTGCAGGCTAGAGATACAAATCCTGGAATCAGTTTTTTTCAACGTAAAAAGAAAGACGATGCTACAACTCCAAAGACTGAGAAAAAACCAAAGGTTGGCCTCTTAGACCGATTGTTCAAGTCTAAGAAAAAGGATGCCTCAACAACTCCAAGCCCAGCGTCAGAAGCTCCAAAAATTATTGAAACACCTCCAGCAAGAAATCTTGCAATCACCCCTCCAACTCCTAGCCCAACTCCTACAACATCAACTACTTCTCCCGCAGCAAGCAGCCAAGAGGTAGATGTCTCTAAAGCTGTTAAAGCCATACCTCTTACTCCTGAAGAAGAAGCAGAAATTGATAAAGCCGTTCTCAATGCTCCAAAGGCAACAATTGTGACGGATGAAGAATTCGTAGCTTATCTAAAACAACAAAACAATCCTACCCCCGAAGACCCTAAAGCACTTGAAACAAAACAAGAACTTATTGCGAATGAAACTCTCAATGATCTAGAGATAGAAATTGAAGACGAGGATCCAGCTCTTAGTAACGGACTCATGTTAGCGATTGCAAGCGGAATGCTTGGAACAACATTCTTACTACTCCAAGGCGCTTACAAGCTTATGAACAAAATGGAAGCTAGAAGAAAGGCCTTAGCTCAAACTCCACACGGCTTGGCTCGTGCTGAACTCGCTGAACTCGACGCTAAAATCGCTGATCTGAGAACAAAATTTAGTTGGATGCAAAATCGCTTAGAGGATGCAGGTTTTAATGTTCGTTTTTCTGCCTTGGGAGACATTATAAAAATCAAATACCAAAAAGTACGCAGAAATTCACTTGGAGTTCTACAAGCTGAACTCGCTAAAAATCAAAATGACCTTGCTTTTGCAATGAAAGCCGCAGAAGAGGCTCGCACAGAACTAGAATACAAAGTGAGCAAAGCACTTCGCACCAAAGCTCAAGGCCTTGTAGCAGAAGTAGATGCTTTTCTAAAAGAAAACAATAAAGCTGAGGAGGCTCTTAGCAAAGAACAAGCAGCTGTTTTAAAAGCAAAAAAAGATGAAGCCGTTGAAGCTTACAACGAATACAAAAAGCACACGGACACAGCCACTAGCATGGAGACTCTTCGTACAAACGTTATCCCCTATTTGAATGGTGGTAGAAAACCATCAACAAGCACCGTCAACAGGTACCTCAGTACAACAAATATGAGCGATTACGAAAAAGAGGCGTGGACACTTCTTGCAGAAAAAGAAAAAATTCATACTCAAGCAGCTGCTAAAGTTGCTCAAAATAAAGTTAAGCTTGTAGCTCTTGAAGCTCACAGCAAACTTGCAGAAAGAATTCCCAAATTAGCCAGTGAAAGACTAAAGCAACAACTCGCAGAAGCTAGATCTTTAAACGAGACTCTTGCTAAAGAAGAAGCTGCAGCTAAAGCAGAAGTTACACATGTGAAAGAAAGAATTTTAGGCTACAAACCCGCCGAAAGACTCACTCGCCTTGAGACAGAAGCTAAAACAATGGCAAATACTCAAAAAGAACGCACACGTTCACTTCTTGCCGAAGTTAAAACCTTTGAAGAAGACTCTCCAAAAATACTTCAAGCGAATCGTGACGACAACCAAACAAGCGCTCGTCAAGTAGCTTTGGATCGTGCTGCACGGATTGAGGGTTTTGTTCGAGCTCCAGAAGATCACATGACTCCCACACAAAGAACACGCGATGAGTTCATCCGACGTCGCGAGGCAGAAGCAAACACCCAAGCAAATGAACGCTCTCTAGCTGCTGGAGAACATTTTAATGAAAATTCTGCGGCCGATATTCAAAGACACACCAACAATGCAACCATAGCGCAGGACGCATTGAATTCCTTTGTGGGCAATTACGACCCCAAACGCCTATTAGAAACAACTCCCGATCTTTCAAATCCCATCACTGTTTCAGGAAGAGCAGACCTAAGCGAAGTTGTGAGCTTTCAACTAAGCCAAGCCTCCAAAGAACGCCGTGAGGCTATGAGTAGAGTTGTAGAAGAGGCCATCAAAGAAAAGAGCACAGTAAAACTTGAGGCTGCTATTGAAAGCGATTCTTTGAACGCTATTGCGATACAAGATATTCTTGAAAGAAAAAATCAAGAACTCAGTGAAAAAAAATTAAGTATAAATATACTTTCAAATGAGTTTCGCCAAGACTTAGCTTTCGTTAAAAGTGCTCTTGATAGTATTGAAGGTGACGTTCAAAGAGTAGCTTCTGACGTGAGAGCAGAATCTGAAACGGGCCCCGTATGGAGAGGAATCCCCACGTTTTACGAAGACGACCATTTAGAAGTTGTGGCTTCAAACATTAGGAAAGCCCACTCAGTAGACCAAGATGACCTATATTCGGTTTGGAGAAGGGGCAATCAACAGGAATTAGCTGCACTTATAAAAGAAAACCCTAATGCTATTGTATTCATCAACGCTAAGTTTAAGGAATGGGCAGCTGACATGCGTGAAGACAAAGACAACCTTAGCGCTACTCAACAGGAACTTTTAAAAAGTGCTGATAAAGAAAACAGTGCTTACATGAAAAAAATAAAAACTCGAATTGCAGATACTAAACTGAGTTCAAAAATTTTCGCAGAAATTTGGCTGATTGAAAGTCTGCAAGTAGCCCTTGGAATTCCTCCACGAAGCAATCCTGCAGAATTGTATCAAGCAGAAAGTACGGAATTACGTAAAGCCACTCTAAATGAGCTTATGAAAAAAACAGAAGACAACCCCTCTCTCAACAGCAAAGCTTTGGCTTTTGTTAACCACGCCATTGCTTACCATGATGAAAGCTCAGCTACGGATGAACTTTTAGCAAAGATAGCTCTGCTTAAAAAAGTACGATCCGTTTTAGTTCCGCAGGCAAATGTTCATGCGATGCACGCACTTCGTACCGATAAACAAATTTCCGACAACTACGACAACCGAAGAGAAGAACTTCAAAGAAAACTCGATACTGCACAACGCGAGTTAGGAGTTCTTGAGCAGCACAAGAATAATGGAACCCTCACCGAGTTTCAAAAGGCTACTATCGACTCACAGATTGAGGCTCAAAAAGAACACATTAGACTCTTAGAAAAAAATCTAGCGAGTTATACAAGTGAAGATCCCAAAGTTTTTGTAGCTGCACCAGGATCTCGTGACATTAGGATTAGAAATTCCTCCAGCCCTAGCTCAATCCCTGGCTTCTTTAAATGTAAAGCTGCATTAGCTCAGTAAGTCTAAGCCTTTAGAAGCCCAAAGCGGGGCCTTTTGCTACAAGACTCTCTCTGCTAGATTACTGAGCCATATGACATGGCTTGTACGTGATTCCAACAATCAAAAACCTAACCTTAAAAAAGCATTGGCTTCGGGCAAGCTTCAACGCTTTGTGGGTGCATGGTCTCCGTACATTGCCCTGATGGTTGAAAAACTACAGTTTGAAGGGGTTTATATCTCTGGCGCAGGAATCTCTAACGACCTAGGTTTTCCCGATATTGGGTTAACCACTCTCTCCGAAGTAACTGAGCGTGGTCGATATATAGCACGCTGTACAAATCTTCCTACAATGATTGATGCCGATACAGGTTTTGGTGAAACCATGAACGCTGCTCGTAGTATACGCGAGTTGGAAGATGCAGGAATTAGCTCTTGCCACATCGAAGACCAAATCAACCCCAAGCGCTGTGGCCACTTGGACAACAAAGATCTTGTAAGCGTTCAAGCTATGGTTCAAAAAATTGCCGCGGCTGCTAAAAGTCGTCGCAACCCAGATTTTGTAATTTGTGCCCGTACAGATGCGCGCGGAGTTGAAGGCTTAGAAAAAGCTATTGAACGCGCTAAAGCATATGTAGATGCTGGCGCAGACATGATTTTTCCTGAAGCCTTAGCGAACGAAAAAGAATTTGAAGTCTTCAGAAAAGAAGTCAAGGTTCCGTTACTTGCAAACATGACAGAGTTTGGAAAATCTAGACTTTTCACTACAACTGAACTCACGAACCTTGGTTACAACATGGTGATTTACCCCATGACCACTTTCCGAATTGCGATGGGCGCTATTGAAAAGGGTCTCAAAGAAATCCACGAAAAAGGCACCCAAGAGGGATTGTTAGACACTATGCAAACTCGCAAAAGACTCTATGAGGTTTTGGAATACGATCAGTACAACAATTTTGACCAAAACCTTTTTAATTTTAAGGTTTAGTTAATACTTCCTTGTAACTCAGAACTTGGCCAAGGAATTGTTTTATCGGTGACCGTTCTTCCTTCTACGACGTAAGCATGATCATTTTCTCTGATAAGAATATTTATAGAGATATTACGAAAAACTGGACCCACACTATTTTTGAGTTTTGTTCCAGTAATAATAATGTTTGTACTTAAATCTTCGCCTACAAGCGCTTCTGCTTTAATACTTGTTATGCTGGATACAGTTGTGGGTATTTCCCAGATTTTTTGTATATTTTCTCTACTAGCCGTCATGAGATATAAATTAGCAACGGGCATAACTCCATCAAAATATACTTCCACAAGTTTTAGCTCTGTGCCCTGTATAGTCTTAAGAGTATGAATGGCTTTGACGTTAGTTAATTCCACTGAGAGTTTTTTTAAATCATTCACGACAAAATCTTTTGCAAAAATGAATGTAGGTAAAAAAAGAGACAAACAAAAAAGCTTAGCTTTGAACGATAACGACATAAGAAGTTACCCTAAAACTTTAACTTATAACGCTCCAGGCAATTTCTCTTTACAATCGTTGCAGAATGCTACACAAAACAAAGTTTGTAGCGGCTTAAGAATTTGTCCGGTATCCTTATTTTTATGCGGGCTTTGCTCTTTATCTCTATATTATTCTTAGTAAACTGCTCTTCGAGACAAAAAATCTCTAATTCCAACAATAGCACTGAGGCGAATACTAGCTCTGAATCTGCCGTACTTTCCAATATGGCCGCTGATTTTAAAAAGAAGAATCGAATTCTAAAGCTTATGAGCACAAAGTACAAAAGCCCCGCACAAGAAGCTGAACTTGCCGTACTTAAAAGGGGCGGTACTCAACGCGAAGCTCTACTGGCTGCAAAAAAGTACGAAAAAGGGCTGAGTGACCTGGAGGCTTCAGAACTGGATTACCTAGAACAAGGAAAACCTGAACTAGAAGCAGAATTAAGAGCCAAAAGAGACAACCGCGTTATCAACATTTTTGAAAAAGAAGAACTCAATAAAATTGAAAATGGCCCCAAAACTCCTCCCACCACTCCTATAGACAACACTCCACTCTTAGACCAGTCGCATAAATAATAGCTGGTAAAAAGGTAGCGGAGCTACCTCAAACTTTAAGGTCAATTCAATACAGGGATAGCGCAGTTTTGAAGCTTTTCGACAAGTCCTGCTTTTTTGCACTTTTTCAAATGCGGCTCTTCGGATAGGCTTTCGTGCCATATGAGCGAAACAATTGTAAAAAAAGGTCTCGAAGGTGTTGTTGTTGATGATACCGCTATCAGTAAAGTTATGCCTGATATCAATGCCCTTGTTTATCACGGTTACCCTGTTCAAGACTTAGCTGATCAATGTACTTTCGAAGAAGTTGCTTACCTCATGTGGCACGGCGAACTTCCAACAAAAGCCCAACTCGAAGAATTTCAAAAAACCGAACGTAGCCGCAGAAAAATTTCTGCAAACTGCCAAAAGGTGATTGAACTTTACCCTAAACACTCTCACCCCATGGACACAGTACGCACAGGCGTTAGCTACCTCGGACTTGAAGATGAGCGCATTTGGGACAACAGCCCCAAAACAAACTACGACAAGTCACTAAACCTGCTTGCAAAAACACCCACTCTTATTGCTTACGATTACCGCATTAAAAAAGGTTTAAAAATAATTGAACCTCGCGAAGATTTATCTTTTGCAGAAAACTTTTTTCACATGTGCTTTGGCGAAGTTCCGCACAAAGACATCGTAAAAGCATTTGATGCTTCACTTACTCTCTATGCAGAACACAGCTTCAATGCTTCTACATTTGCAGCTCGCGTGATCACCTCAACAACAACTGATCTTTATAGCGCAGTCGTAGGAGCGATTGGTTCTCTCAAAGGACCACTCCACGGCGGAGCGAACGAGCAAGTTATGTACATGCTCAAAGAAGTGGGTGAGCCGTCTAAAGCAGAAGCTTGGATGCTCGACGCTCTTGAAAAGAAAAAGAAAATAATGGGCTTTGGTCACCGTGTTTACAAAAAAGGCGACTCGCGCGCACCCACTATGAACAAATACGGATTACAGGTTGCCAAAATTAAAGGCGAAACCAAGTGGCATGAAATTTCTGAGAAACTCGAAAAAGTTATGGTTGAAAAAAAGAACATTCACCCTAACCTCGATTTCCCTGCGGGCCCCGCTTACTACTTAATGGGCTTTGAAATTGATATGTTCACACCCATCTTTGTTATGAGCCGTATCACAGGTTGGACTGCACACATTATCGAGCAAACTGCAAATAATCGTCTTATTCGCCCCCTCAGTAACTACACTGGAAAAAGTGAACGCAAAGTTACAGCTCTCGCAAGTCGCTAATATTTTTTAAACTTAAACATCCACTAGGTCTGTAAAGTTGATCTAGTGGATGAGGTTAGAATCTCTTTTCTTTTTAAAGAAACCCCTCTTAAAACCATCTGTTTGAATCATAACAGATACTCCGATTCTTCTATCATCAGATGACCCTTCGGCAGATTCCCACTCTGGCCCTACTCGCAAAGCTGCATTAGGTCCTATTGAACGCTCCACTCCCACCCGAGTAGTTTTTGCATGCTCATGATACTCCGTTGAGTCTTTAAAAAGTTTAAACTTTTTCTTTGCGGGTTCATTTGTAGTGGTGACTCTTGGATCTTCAGCCGTCGTATTTGGCAACTCAGTCGCTACTGAAGGGGCTACTGAAGGGGCTACTTCTTTGTTTGTAGAGCAAAACTCAGTTCCCTTATAAAGTGGATTGAATAATTTCCACCTAATATTTTGTGATTCAAATTGATTCTCTTTGCTAAATACATAATCGCCATTTTTCTTAAAAGCATAAGAGACAACCCGAGGGCCGTGCTCGCCTTTAAAAACAAAATGTACATAATTCAAAAAAGCTTTTTTAGAAAATTCAAGTTGATAGTCTTGACCATTCAACATCGGACTCAAGGCATCGTCTAATGACAAACTTAATAAACCAAGTGTGGTTTCGCCTTTTACATAACTTGAAAGGGCTTCCGTCACATTGCCTCCGCACATTCCATTTCCTTGCACAGGAACAGCCACTATCGCGCTTGAAAAGGGTACTAAACTCACAAAAGTGAAAAGAATAATAGCCCTGTAGATAGGCCTATAACTGCGGTTTATATGAATCCCTAACATACTTATAAGATATCGTATTTAAAGCTTAAATTTATGCGTTTCTGGCTCGTAATCGTGTCTAAAACTGCTCAATAATCAAAAGATGTGTATAGGAGTTTTACTCTCCTTAACATACAACAGCAGTTGATAAATCCATTGAGCTACCCCAGAAGCCCCACTATAAAATATGCAGAAGTGAGCCTTTTTAAATTTTGTCTTTTTAGTTCTGAGGATTTTGAATTTTTTCGAAGTCCAGAATTTTTAGGCTCCTCTTACTTACTCATGGTCGCCTCACCCTACGAAGCGGCTCTCGAAAACGGCACACCACTCACATTTTATCTCGCCCCACATGAATTTACTGCCACTGAAAAAAATCAGAATCCAACACCTGAACTCATTACAGAACTCGCAAATGAGTTAAAAAAACAACTTCCTTTAGAAGCTCAATGCAAAGCCATTTTTGATTTAAGAAAAAATAAAAGTTCTTGGAATTATCAAAGAATGCAACCCTTGCACGCATCTACAGAAAAACTTCCACTTGAAATTCAAAAGGCTCAAAAATACGCAGAAAATTATTTACTTCTAAAGCTACAAGAAAGAAAACTGTTAGCCCCTACTATTCCATGGAAATCCTCTCAGGTATCCGATCACGTAGAAGCTCTTTCACGCAAAAGCTTTCGCACATTCTACAACTTAGAAGATCCTGAAATTAAAAAAATTATCTTTGAACATGATCGCAAAAAAAAGCTACTTTTACATGTTTGCTGCGGCCCAGATGCAGCAGGCGTTGTGGAACAACTTCAAGATGAGTTTGACCTCACCTGTTTTTGGTACGACCCTAACATTCAACCTAAAGCGGAATACGACTTACGACTTGAAGCCTTTTTAAAAGTTACTCGAATTTTAAATGTGCCTACAATTGTAGGTGAATATGATGTAGCAAATTTCTTGGGTAAAATTAAAGGCCTTGAAGCGAGTCCCGAACAAGGAGCAAAGTGCACACTTTGCTACGATATGCGCCTTGAAAGATCTGCTATAGAAGCTAAAAAAATTAACTGTGATCTTTATTCAACTACGCTTGCAATTTCTCCTCATAAAGTTCAAGAAAAGCTAAAGCTCCTAGGAAGCAAACTCGGACAAAAAATTGGAGTTCCCTACCTTGCTCGTAACTTTATGAAAGAAGACGGTTTTAAGGACAGCGTTATTTTTACAGAAGAACATAATATCTACAGACAAGATTATTGCGGTTGCTGGTTCTCTCTGCACGAAGGTGGGCCTAAAGCACGTGAACTTGCAAATAATATTGGTCTTACAAAAGACAATTTACAAAAAGGCACTTATTCTATTCCTCGTGATGAATAGAATATTTATTCTAATTTTTGCTTTTGCAAGTGGCTTGAGTTTTGCTCAAAAAAAACCTGCGGCAAATACCATTGTTGCTCAAGATAAGAAGTGTACCCCCAGTGGAAGCGTACCTCCCACTGTAGGCCCGGGATATTCTGATCCAAAATTTTGTTGCTCTGGAAATATCATTATCATCAGCAAAGAAGCTTGCGGTGAACCCTATGGCGGATTTGCAGGTCTTTGCTCCCCTTGCGGTAATGGCAAATGCGACTCGCAATGGGAGAGCAATTGCAATTGTCCTGAAGACTGTCCACCCATCCCCAATACCGTACCTAAAAAATAAGGAATTTAAATGATGATTATTCTTTCGCAAATTCTAGTGGGCCTTGTAGCGCTTCTTCATATTTACTTTTTTGTTTTAGAAAGCTTTTTATGGACACACCCCTACGGATTAAAAACTTTTGGTCGCACGCTTCAAGAAGCGCAAGAGAGTGCTGTATTGGCTGCAAACCAAGGGCTTTACAATTTATTCCTTTCTGCGGGTTTAGTAGCAAGTTTCTTTTTTAAATCGCCAGAAATCTCCTATACATTTCAACTCTTTTTTATGGGCTGTGTTTCGCTCGCAGGAATTTATGGAGCGCTTACTACAGGACCCAAAGCTGGCCCTCGCATTTTTTGTATTCAAGCATTACCAGCTCTCTTGGGATTTTTACTTCTTTGCTTGAGCTAAGTGGAGCTCTTCTCGAAACTCCATCCAGACATCAAAATACTTCCACGCAGGAGGTGGATTAGCTCCTTGATCATGGTCTGGGCTTAAAATTAAATCCCCAGTTTTTAAAAGCAATTCTTGAATTTCTTTATGTTGATCAAGCTTAGCTTTCATAGCCTTGCGAATTAAATCGTAATGCTCACCTTTTTCTGAGGTTCTATATTCTAGGGTGCGTCCCTTGTAAGAAACCCAATTGATATCAAGATCCTTCATAACTTTTGACCCAATGTTTCCCGCATCCTTAGCTTCAAAACCAGATAAGGCACCCACCTCTTCGCGTGTGAGTTCCCAACTAAAACTAGAACCGTTGCGTGGATCATTGTTTAAAAGCGCATCCGGATATTTCATCATTTGCCAAAAACCCTCAACGCTTGCGTAGATACAATCTTCAAATGTAAATTCTGTGGCTGCAAAATTAGAAAAAATCCCAAGCTCAGTACGCTTAGAAAGAATAACTTCACCTTGCTTTGCATCTTGTGGAAGAATTTCCCACGAGGGAGCTTCCGAGGGATCTACTGGAGCCCACCACTCAGGTGGATACGAATCTCTCGCAATCAATAACGAAGAGTACATTGAAAAAAAGAATATAAAAAGACTAGCCCTCATCCTTTCAAAACTGCTCAATAAAGTAAGTTAGAGCAAGGGAGGACTACAAGTAATTGTTGCTTTTGTCTCGGCGCAATGTCGGGTTTAAATACCAGCAATGGATTTAGACAGACGTGAATTTTTAAATTTCATGGGTAAAGCAAGCGCCGCTGCGCTCCTTGCTCTTCCCAGTTATTCTCCAGCACAGGGCATTTTAAATTCAATAAATGGAGACCTGCCAGATGATGTTATTCTCAAGCCGGGTTTTAAATATAAAACGCTTATGCAATGGGGCGATCCATTAAATTCAAATTCTACTTACGGGTACAACAATGACTTTGTCGCCTGCATGCCTCTGAATGAAAAAGAACTTTTACTTTTTGTAAATCACGAGACCCTTCATCCTTCGCTCATGAGCATGAGAGATAAAGAGTACACCAAAGACGTCTTTGAGAAAGAACGCAAAGAAGTAGGCTTCAGTTGTTTTGTTGTAAGCAAAAATGGTAAAAATTGGGAACTAGTAAAAAACCATCCTTTGAACAATCGTGTTGACGCAGCCACTCGTATTCCATTTTCTGAAAAAACAAAAATCCAAGGAAGTGATACCGCCATGGGTACTTTTGCAAACTGTGCAGGCGGACAAACCCCTTGGGGAACTTTTTTAAGCTGTGAAGAAAACTACGATGATTTTGTTGGCGAAAGAACACGCGACGCTAAGCTTACTCATAAAGATAGATACAATTGGAAAGAACACTGGAATCCTGCGCCAGAACACTATGGCTGGGTTGTAGAATACAATCCTCAAACTAAAGAGGCTCAAAAACTAGTTGCACTCGGTCGTTTTGCTCATGAAGGAGCTTTGGTTGTAGAAGAAAACACAAATGTCGTAGTTTACATGGGAGACGACAAAGAAAACGAATGTGTTTATAAGTTTGTATCCTCTGGAAAAAATCTCACTCGAGGAAAACTTTATGTAGCTAATCTAGATAAAGGAGAGTGGCTACTCCTCGACCGTGATAGCCAACCCAAACTAAAGGCAGCCTTCAAAACACAAAACGATGTTTTAACTTATACGCGCGAAGCAGCTCAATTAATGGGCGCAAGCAAACTAGGACGCCCTGAAGACATTAAAAGAGATCCCACAAGTGGAAGTATTTTTGTGGCCCTCACAAGTCACAAAAACAACGGGCTCCCCTATGGAGCTCTTCTTAAAATAAACGAAGAAAATGGTCCAAGTGGCTTAAAATTTAACTCTAGTATCTTTCTTTCTGGTGGTCCCAAAACTGGCTTTGCCTGTCCGGACAATCTTGCTTTTGATAAAAAAGGCAATCTCTGGATGACCTCAGACATTAGCGAGAAAGCTCTTGGACAAGGAGAGTTTAAAGATTTTAAACGCAATGGGCTCTACTATATTCCTATGAAAGGTAAAAACGCAGGCCGCGTAGAGCTTATAGCGTGGGCACCCCCTGATGCCGAACTCACAGGACCTTGTTTTACTCCTGACAACAAACTTCTTGTAGCTGTACAACACCCTGGAGCTTCAAGTGTTATAGGTGGAAAAATGACAAGTCATTGGCCACGTGGAAATAAAGAAATACCCCGGCCTTCGCTTATAGAAATAAGTGGTCGAGCTTTAGATTCTCGCTTGAGCTAAAAGTATCAGACCTCAATACGACGCACGCAATTGCGTCCTTCGTTTTTAGCTTGATAAAGCGCCTTATCACATAAATCTAAAATGTCTTCAGGCGTTTTAAAGCGTGGTATCCACTCTGCCACTCCAAACGATGAAGTCACTTGTATAG
>CAZIFW010000005.1:0-88535 GCA_964538275.1 uncultured Bacteriovoracaceae bacterium | reverse complement strand
ACATTAAGAATCTCATAGAGATTTTTACCGAAAAAGTTTCCCAATATGGACTCAACGTAGAAGTTTCTGGGAGAGCCAAGCACTTTTATTCCATCTTTAAAAAGATGGATACGCAGCAAATTAACTTTGAAGACATACACGACATCGTAGCCTTTCGCGTACTGACCAAAAAAATGAGTGAATGCTACGAAGTATTAGGGATCGTGCATTCCTTTTTTAAACCCGTACCAGGGCGATTTAAAGACTACATAGCGATGCCTAAGAACAACATGTATCAATCGCTGCACACCACAGTGATTGGGCCCTATGGCGAACGCCTGGAGATTCAAATCCGCACCAGCGAGATGCATCAGGTTGCAGAACTTGGTATCGCAGCTCACTGGGAATACAAAAGTGGTAAATTAAGCGAAAAAGACTCTGCCAAGTTTCACTGGCTAAGAAAACTTGCCGAAAACCAAGAAGCCGCAGAGAGCCCTTCGGAATACCTAGAATCTTTAAAGCTCGATTTATTCATGAGCGATATCTACGTTTTCTCTCCGAAAGGTCAAATTTACGAACTCCCTTCAGGTTCAACGCCTTTAGACTTTGCCTATACCGTTCACACAGAAGTTGGAAATAAATGCGTAGGTTCCAAAGTGAATGGCCGCATCGTGCCTCTTAAACACAAACTTCGTTCGGGTGACACCGTTGAGATTATGACAAGTCCCACAGCTCGCCCCAACAAAGACTGGTTAAAATTTGTTAAAACCAGCCGCGCAAAATCTAAAATCCGTACCCTTATTCGCTCTGAAGAACGCGATAGGGCGCGTGCTGTAGGCCAAGAAATATTTGAAAAAGAATGCAAACGCATAGGCGAAAGCATCAAGGATCTGGAAAAAAGAAAAGACCTATCTGACCTAGTCGCAAAACTCTCTTTTGCCTCTTACGACGAGATGCTTATTTCTTTGGGTTACGGCAAGGCGAGTATTGAAAAGATACTTACTTCTCTCTTTCCAAATGCAAAACCTTCAGTTGAGGCCTCTGAAGAAAAGAAAAAGCTACCTTCACCGCGCAAAAGCTTACGCCCTCGATCATTGGTTAAAATCAGAGGCCTTGAGGACGAAGTCCTTGTTCGTTTTGGCAAGTGCTGTAACCCTTTACCCGGAGAAGAAATTGTTGGCTATATCTCTCGCGGTAAGGGCGTAACGATACACAAACTCGATTGTAAAAAAGTCTTAGATCTCGATCCCAACCGTGCCATTGATGTGATTTGGGATTTGGGCGAAACAGCTCGCGCCACTATGGTGCGCATTAAGATATTCCTTAACGATAGCCCAGGTATTCTGAATTTGATGTCGCAAGTTATTTCGGGTCGAGGGATCAACATTAAATCAGCGAATATACGCGCCAGAAACGATCGCAAAGCGACAGGACTCTTTGAGCTTGAAGTGCGCGACAAATCGCAACTGAACGAATGTATACGCGAACTAGAGCGCTTAGATGCGGTAATCTCTGTTGATAGGGTTCAAAATTAAAGCCACTCTTCGACGGAAAACAAAACTCCAAAAATTGATTTTGGCTTAACAACTACATGCAGAGTCGAAGGTTTTGGATTTGCTCTGTAAGTTAGCTTTGAGACAAATACATAGCCTTCTTGTTGAATGATTTTGCTTATGACATTTGTATCTTTAAAAGACTTTTCGAGCTCTTCGGGAGATAGAGAACGGTAATGATTGATCTGAATTTTTAGGGCTGCCTTCAAAGCTCGATATCGAGCATTCTTCATGAGTCGCTCTTCTTGCTCCGCAGATTCTTGCTTTTCTATTTTGTTGATTAAACTTGAAGTTGCTTCTGACTGAAGGAGTTGATTGTCACGCATCACAGAAGATTTAAACTTAACTTTAAGATTCAAATAGAAGAGAAAAAGCAAAGTCAAAACAACGATTACGAGTAAAATGTAGAACATTTAAGAGCTACTTTATAACAAGTTCCTATTCTACCTATCAAGAATCGTTACCCTAGCCCCCAATTTATTAGCCTAAAGAGTACCTCTTGGGGGCCAATAAACCCTCAGGATCCAAGGCATTTTTAATTTTGGACAGAGTAGAGTTCCACGCTAATTGCTCTTTAGATTCACCAAAAAACTTAGCCATAGAATCTACATCCAGCCGATAGGGCATATAGCCCCTTTCAGCTAATCTCTTTAAAAGTTCGTCTTTAAAATTATGTGCCTTTTTGATGGCAAAAAGATTACTTTTATCAAAGCTAGTGGTGATCACTGCCTCTATAGAATTGCTGTTGAGATAATTCAAAGTCATAGCGGGCTGCATATCAAACTGAGCGCAAACGTCGCGATAAACTGCCATATAACTCTCAATGTGCGCAGAAGAATTAGGAAAAAGTGGAGTGATGTATAAAAAGCCGTAATTCTTTGATTCGGGCTTTTCAGGATTTTTATCAAAATTACAAATATCCCAATAACTGCTCATTAAAGCGTCGTTAGAGGGAATCCCCTGCAGGTATCCTAAAACTAAAGTATCAAACTGTTTTTGAAGTTGTTGCTCCAAAGTTTTAGCAGGAGCATCTTCCAGCATTTCACGATCGATGATTCTCAAAGTCGCGAATCCCTTGAGCTTGGATTCAATATGCAAAAGCTTGGCTTGCACTACCTCACGGGGACCCGCAAGACTTGTTACAAAGGTCCAGGCTTTGGAGCCCCAGTTTTTTTCAAAGCTTTCTTTTACCTGCTCTCGACTCAACTCAGTTCCTTGAGACTGAGCAAAAGCAAACAACTTAGAGCAAAAAGTAACTTCACATCTGCGTTTATCAAAAACTTTTGGAATACTGGTAATGATTGAATCGTCAAAAAATTCTCGAATGAGATTGGATAATTTTTGCAGTTCTTCATGGGTATTAACTGCAAACGAAAATGCACATTCGTACTCGCATTTTTTCATGAGCTTAAAAGTAGCCTCAAGTACGATGCCAAAGTTGGATTGCGTAAACAAATGACTTATCGAAGGACCCAATCCATAAGACAAACATTTTTCTAGAGAAGAATTAGGAAAACGTGAAAATCCTGTGTTCACAATACTTCCGTCCATAAGTAATATTTTAAGAGAAAGCAGATGTTCGTGCCTCAAAGCTTGATATCCCAAGCCTCGTTCAAGAGCATTTCCTAAAATACTTGTATCTTCCCCTGACCCCGTGACATCGATACGAAATGAACTTTGTTGTTCTTGAAGAAAGAGCTGAAGTTGTTTTTGAGTGACTCCTGCTTGAATTTTTACGGTACCTAATTCGGAATCATATTCCGAAATAAGGTTCATTTTACTTAAATTGATAAGAATGCAGTTTTCAATTGAGGGTACGCTCGCTCCAAAGCCCCAATTTTTTCCTGTAGAAACAGGATAAATGGCACATTTAAATTCGCGGGCAACTTTTAAAACGTAAAGACATTCTTCTAGATTTATCGGACTTACTCTAGCTACTATATGATTATTAAAAGACTCACAATTTTCTACATATTCAACGTTTTCTACTAAATCCAAAGCTAAGCTGAGCTCATTTTGTATGTTTTTAACGAATGCTAATTCCATAATATTACGCCGCCCTTAAATCGTGAGCTCTTGGAAAATCCGGAAAGCCTATTTGCTTTTGTTTTTCTAAAAAGTAGTTTGTGAGTCGGTTTATACGCACATCTGGATTGTCTTTTTTATACTCCAAGCGATTGCAAGTCGTGATTGTGCAAGGGTTGTTATGCAAGGTCATGTGATGCACCTCACGCATTCCCCAACCCGCCATACGGTCTTGTACTTTGACCACTCGACGAGCAATAGAAATTGCCGCATCAACATTTGAGTTTTGGTGAAACATTTTCAAACCAAGACCTAATAAAACTTCTGAAAAAGGAAACCCGCATTTACTAAAACGCCATTCAGGACGAATACTTAAGTACTCTAAACTTAAAACATTTCCATAGTTTAATTGCTTAAAATGCTCTTTAGCTTCAATAGGATATTGGCTGATGTATCGCGTGTGTTGGTGAACCGGATTCCATAAATTCCAAATAGATGAGAATAAAATTCCTATAGGATCTTCTTTTTTATGTAAGACCAGTACATAAGTTGTTCTTAAAAGCTCATCACTAAACAACTGAGCATTGCTCTTGGTTTCTTGAAAGTGAGATTCCCAAAAGCCTTTCCATTCTAAAAAAATTCGCTCATGAAGAACAGACTTAAAAGCCGCAAAAGTTGGCCCATGAAAAACGGTGTGATCGATCTCCAACAAATTACTGATTTCATTAGCGTTAAAAACTTCCTTCAAAGCCCACCTCCTATGTGACAACGCACCTTTCGGCTGGCTTTTTGGGAAACATGAGTGCCTCTTAGAGATAAATCATAATAGTTTATTGGCTTAACAATACGTGTTAAAGATACTATGCTATTATGATAGAGCTTCAGAGGTAATATATATGAACGAAGTCAACCTACGCCTTGACGATACGACCGAAGAGAATCAAGAGTGGCGTAAATTAAGACTGCTGTTGAAGCAGTTTGAATCATTAGTTGAGAAAATGCCTCAAGAAGAGACAAGTGTTCCGCGACGTTTGCGTGTTTTTTCACATCTCGACACGAAAAGTCAGTTTTTGAGTCTACCCCTCGAATTTCAAAAGAAGGCCGTGCTGTCTTTTAAATTTTATGTAGAAACGATCAACTCTATGCTCAAGGCAGGAGAAATGCCCTCGAATTCAAAGAAATTTCTTTGGCGCGCACTTCAAAGCCTAGGCCTTGTTCCTCTAGATAATCTTTTTGCTCAAATTGCAGACGATGACATTATTGAAGTTTATTCCTCTGAAGGTATTCAAATTTTTAGATCTTTTTCTTTTTTAGAATCTATTAGCTACACCATTGAAGATCTCATTGTTTATCCTTGGCATGACCTCTTTATAAGAGAAGCAAAGATCACTGAACTACTTATTGATCAAGCTGTGAGACTTTTTAACCGAGAAATTCAAGAAACTCGTCCCAATGAAATCAATTATGATCACATCATTGTAGAAGCGAATTCGATTGAGAAAAAAACTCTGAACTCACGATTTGGGATTGTTTCTCCAATAAAAAGCAAAACTCCTTCATCAATAAGTTACTTTGCTACAACCTTTAAAATGTTTGAACCTAGAGGCTCTGCAAATTGTTAAAAGATAACTTTATTGCTTTGGATTAAGTTTTCTAAGCCAGGTTCGTTGTTGTTTAGCAAGCTGACGATGCCGAATGTGAATGTTCTCTAATAAATCGTCCATATTTTGCTCATCTTCGGGAAGCGATAAATAAGAAACAATTTCGTGGTAGCCAATAGTTTTTAGGGCAGGTGCTTGTGAACCATACTTAGCAAGAAGATTTTTTGTTTCCTCGAGCCATCCCAAATTCATCATTTCTTTAATACGTTGCTTTAATCTTGGCTCTAAAAATTCTTTTTCTGAATTCATAATCAAGCAATCTATTTCGGGTACAAGCGGATTTTGGCTACCAGCTCTTAGAGTGTCGTAATCTAGACCTTGTCTTAATACCAAGTCACCATATCTAAAAATTCGGTATTCATCGTTTAAATGCAAAAAATCTGCCCAACGCTTATCCACTTGAACGAGTTCTGCATGAACCAGCTCTTTACCGCGCCTTGCTAACTCTCCCAAGAACGTTTCGTCACTCGCCCCACCAGGCGCTGCCCCTTCGATGATAAAACGTTCATAAAAATGTGTGCCTCCAATAAAAACTATAGGGTTTTTACTATTAAAAGCATGTTCTAAATGAGGAGCAATCGCTTCTTTCATAAGCAATGCATTCATAGAAATATTAGGAGAAGCAAAACTTAATCCTGCCCATTGAAAATCAGAATAATCTGCCCCTAGTGGCTTTGAAGATCCGATATTGAGCTCTTGATAAGCCGCCACCGAATCCAAACTGACGAGTAAGGGATTGAGTTTATTTTTTCGTAAAAAAGTTATGAGTGTCGAAGTTTTTCCACTTCCTGTAGCACCCACTATTGAGAGAGGACGAGTCTGCTTCCAATCTTCAATCTTATCTATAAAAATTCTTTTGAGTTTCATCTTAAAACAAAAGCAGAATTAACTGCGATGAAATTCCTCTTCTAAGCGATTGTGTGAAAGCAATATCCAAGTGGGTCGACCATGAGGGCAAAATTCCTTCCAATCCACTTCATCCATACTTTTTAAAAGTTGAGCTATTTCGTCGTTACTAAGGCGTTGCCCACGACGCACACTTCCGTGGCACGCAAGCGAACTTGCAATCCACACCCTCAAACTTTGTCTCAAAGACTCAATACTTAACTTCTGATCCATACGATCAAAGATTTCTTCAAATGTTTCGCCCCACTCAATCTTACGAGCACTTTTGGGAACAGCAAAGAATTCAACTTGTCTTTCACTCACCACTCGCCCTTCAAAGGACCAATCTTCCATTAAAGTCACAAAAGCTTCTTCTTGCCCCTTCAATGATAAAGGAAGCTCTACTTTTAAAGGAAGTAACAAAGGCACTGCTGAAAAAAGCTCTCGCCCCTTTATCAATTCATCAAAACGCACGCGCTCATGGGCAGCATGCTGATCAATGACAATCACCCCTTTGTCGGACTCACATAGAAGCCAAGCAGCCCCTACTTCACCTACGACTCTTAAACTAGAGAATCTGATCTGATTAGAAGCTGATGCTGTTGCTTGTAAAGTCTGCGGCCATTCGTGGCTTGAAGAGATTTTTTCGTTGTTTGAAGCCGAAGTAAAAGCTCGCTCAATGCTTGTAGATTCTGTGCCACCTTGCAGAGGAAGGGAATAAAAATCTCCCAGCAACGAAGGTGTATTCTCTCTATTTTCATTTGATGAAGCAGGATTTTGCACCTTAGGCATAACAGCCTGAAGCCCCTTTTTTACTTGCTCATAAATTAACGAATAAAGTGGGAATTCTTTAGACCACCGCAATTCCTTTTTTTGTGGATGCACGTTCACATCAACTTCAGAGGCATCTACTTCTAAAAAAACGCCCCCTCTTGGAAAGGCACCCATTTCGATAAGCCCTCCAAAGGCTTCTCTTAAAACGTAAGCAATGCGCTTATCTTCTACAGGGCGACCGTTCACAACCAAATAAATATCCTTTGAATTGCGTGCAAAGTGAGGAGCTTTCAAAAACATGACTTCAATATTTTTTAAGCCAGGGACTAAGTTTTGATCAGAGGAATGAAAGAAGTATTCTTTTTCTTTACTTAAAATTGCGGCCATTCTCTCTAATTTATCTTGTGCAGGAAAAAACAAATCTTCTTCCAGCTCTCCATTTGAACCTAAGATATGTAAAGAGAGTTCTACATTACAGTGAGATACTGCTAAATCCTTAAAGGTTTTCACGCAGCGTGAGCTTTCAGAGGATGGGCTTTTTAAAAACTTTTTACGCGCAGGAGTGTTAAAGAATAAATCTTGTACTCGAACAGCAGTCCCTTCGTTATGGCTTACGGGCTGAGTTTCAAACTCTGCCCCTTGTCTCTTGAGTACCCATGCTTCTTTTTCGCCTTTTTCTCGGGATAAAATCTCTAAATGAGATACCGAAGATAAGGCCGCCAAGGCCTCACCTCTAAATCCTAGAGAAAAAATATGATCCAAATCTCGGACTTCACGAATTTTACTAGTGGCATGTCTTTGGCAGCATGCCTCTAAGTCAGCGCGAGACATACCGCCGCCATTGTCTTTTACTTCGATAAGTTTGAGACCACCGTCAACAATCAGCACAGCTACTTTTGTGGCACCCGCATCGATAGAATTTTCAACGAGTTCTTTCATAGCTGATGCGGGGTTTTCTACAACTTCACCCGCAGCAATGCGGTGCACGAGCTCTGGTGATAGGAGTCTGATTTTCGACGCTTTCATAAAGTTTATCCCCTAGCTGAACTTTACAAAGAATCACTTTGCTCTCAATCTAAAAAAAGCATGAAAAAACTAGCCTATCTTGTAGCATTAACGCCTTTTTTTGCCTCTGCTGGCCTTTTTAGCCTTAGCTGTGTAAACGGCACAGGAACTTTAGCGTGCGGAGCTCAAGGGCAAAACGTACTGAACCTTATTGCAGATGAAGTGAATAAAAATCTTCCTTCTGCGAGTACTGAATCTGAGTATTTCAAAGGAATGTCCACTGCAAACTCAATGTCTGCAGCGGGCGTTACTACAAGTTACGCAACTACTTTTGATAAGTTCCTAGTGGGACTCACTGCAAGTGGCGGTGTTCACTTAGGATCCAAGAGTATGTCCGACATTGGCGACTTTGGTGACAACCCCGAACAATTTAGGGGCTTTGGTATGCAAGCAGCCATTGTTTTTGGATTTAACTTAGGAAATGTTTTTGGAATGGAGAGTGGTGGTCTGATTGATCCCACTAAGCTCAACCTTTATGCGAGTGGATTTGCTCTCAATAAAAAATTTGGAGACGTAAATACGGATTACTTAGGTTTTGGTGTGGGTGGACAATACCGGCTCATGGATGAAGTAAGTTGGGCTGGAAATTCAGTTAAGTGGACAGGCTTAGAAGTTGGAGCTGGCATACTCTACTCAAAACTCGACGTAGATGGTGTGGTATCGCTCAACAGAACTTACACAACTTCTTTAGGGGGAACAACTTATACAGGAACAATGACAAGCAACGCACTCTTGAATGCAAAAGTAAGCACTCTCACTATGCCCATTGAAGTTTCGAGTGGTATTCGCTTTCTGTACTTTCTTAAACTCGTAGGCGGTATGGGAGTTGATGTGAACCTGGGCAAAACCGAAGGTAGCGGACGTTTAAGTGACAATAGCCAAGTAACTGTTTCAGGTGGTGGTGATTCTGTAGATGGCGATCCCAACCTTGCTATCAATGGAAACGAAGCGGGTGATATTTTAAACTTACGTGTGTTTGCAGGACCTCACATTGAATTCGGCGTAGGTTCAATATTTGTTACAGTTCACAGATCTCTTTTAGAAAATGCTCTAGCTGTTAACTCAGGCGTAAACTTTTTTTGGTAATCCTACGCAAGCGCTTCTTGCTTGTACCAGAGTTCAAAAACTCTCGTAGAAAAAATTGCTAATACGGGGCCGATAAAAAGGCCCCAAATTCCAATCATCTCAATCAATCCGATCACAACCACAAAAAGCAGTAGTGGATGAACCTTATTCTTAGAACCAATAAACGTTGGCAAGATAAGATTATCTGCAACTGAGCTTAACCCGCCCGCAATACCCACAATAATAGCCGCTTGAGTGTTTCCGGCAATGAGAGAATAAATAAGTGCAGACACCCATACAATTGCGGTTCCAAAGAATGGAACAAAAGAAGCAAAAAAAGCGCAAAGCCCCAACAAAACAAAAGATTCAAAACCAGCTATGGCCGTGCCTATGGTGATAATAGTAGCTTGCGCAGATCCAACGACTAGGGTTCCCATCAAAGTTGCTTGTGTTGCATTCTGGAAAAAAGTCACACACTGACGAACATCTTTGCTTTTCTTTTCAAAAGAATAAAGAAACTTTAAAAGCGGCTCATAACCTAAGAAGAAAACCACAAATGCGATTAAAAAAACAATCCATTGAATAAAAATTGCGGGTCCGGCAGTTAATATTTTTGACAACACTACAAGAGCTAAACTTTGTGCTCTTGAAAACATTTCAGACCAAATCTTTTTAATTTCCTCTGCATTTAAACCGGGGATTTTTTCTAGAAGGTGTCGAGCTTTATCTAACACGCCTTCCGAATTCTCTGCACTTTCTTGAGCAGAAACTTCGGTAGCGCTAGTAACAGCACTGGAAGCTCCCTCTGAAGCAGCATTCGGGTTGCGCTCAGAATCTTCTTTATTTTTAACGTCCATATAATTCGGACTTAAAAATCCACCCTCTAATTCGCTCTTTTCTACTTCTTCAGGAGTAGAGCCTTGAATCTTTTTTAAATCTACATTGCGAGCAATTCCCTTAGCACTTGCAATAACGACATATGTGCCGAGTGTTCCAAATGCAGCCATGAAACTTAGAAGGAGTGCAAAGGTTCGCCCTTTTGCTGAGGGTATCTTTTTAAATAAAAAAGAATTTTCAAAAGGTTTTAAACCAAAAGCTAAAACTAAACCCGAAAACACGGGAGCAAGAAAGTCATTCCCAACAAACAAGATAGCTGCTGCACAGAACACGGAGACCCAAACAATAAATCGATTCACATTCCCTCCGCATACCGTTATAGCACTCCCCTTATTGCACGTATCCCCTTATCCCTTTAATCTAATCAAGTTAGGGGGCTAATTTTGCAAGGCATGAGGATTATAAAATTCGTTGTTTATGCCTTATTTCTGATTTTAGCTTCTGCTCATGCCAATGGCCCCGATGGGCTCAAGCCATGCCTTAGTTCTTTGCAAGCTGAACACCTCAACAAAGCTAGCCAAATAATCGAAGAATTGCATCGATTGGGACACCTTCCACTGAAAAATGAATATAGTGTTGAAGAATTTTTGGATGCATTTACTCGCTTAAACGAAGAACAAAGAGCGATCGTCAAAACTCAAATACTCAGTAACTTAAAAACCGCAAATAAATCTGTAAACTTCACAACAGGAACCCCCAACTATCCCGAACAACGAGCTCTAGGATTAGTTCTTGGAATGATCCACAATCCCGTCGACCTTTGGAATAAAACGGGCAAGCCTCAAGCGGACCAATTACTTTCAACTTTTTTAGAAGAACGAAGTTCGCACTTTAGTAAAGAGCAAGTTTTACAGGTAGCCCAAATCTTACGTTCGCAAATCACTCAACCTGGGGAGGTTGCTTACATCTACGGAAGTTTTCCGAATGGTTTGGCGAAAGTCGGAAATTCTGACATCGATGTGGCATGGGAAAACACTGAAAACACAGACGCAAAAGCAGCAAAATTAGATAGCGCTCTAAAAAGCTCGGATTCAAATTTGAGCAGTTTAAGATTCAGCTCTTCTTCGTATGATCCAGATGCCATTCGCGTTACGGCTCGAATATCGCGAGTGATGATAGAAGTGCGCCAATCTCAAAGCTATTTATTGATTTACCCAGCAGAACTCACAAAGGATGGCATGGGTAATTTCACTGCTACAGAGCCCATTAGACTCCCACTCAATCTTAACTAATTAAATAGAAACAACTTCAATAAGATCGGGAATGATTTGGCGCAATCGATTTTCGATACCCATCTTTAAAGTCATAGTAGATGAAGGACAGCCCGCGCATGAGCCCTTCATTTGAAGGAAAAGAATTCCATCTTCGTACTTTTCAAACGTAATATCGCCACCGTCCATAGCTACGCTCGGACGAATTTCTTTATCTAAAACCTCTACAATTGTTTTTTCTACATCCGTAAGATCTTCGCGTTTAGTGGCGTGACCGGAATCCAGAGTGGCCATATCGGCCGTAATCGCTTTCTCGCCTGACTCTAAGAACTTTTTAACTTCAGCCATAATCTCGTCGTTGAGTTCAGTAAGGCGATCAAAACTAGCAATACTTACTGTCACAAAGTTCTGAGCCACCATCACTCCATTCACTCCTTCAAGAGCAAATAGCTTTTCGGCTAGGGGCGACTTACCCTTAGCGGCGGCTAAATCTTTAAAGTTAGCCCCACCCTTTTCGAGCAAAGGCGGATTTGTGATGTATTTTAAAGAGTTTGGGTTAGGAGTAAATTCGAGGTCAACCGTGACACGATCAGTCATGCATACAGCGTAGCGCAAGCTTCGGCTAATATCGAGTGACTTTCTCGTTAGGATTGCCTACAAAAGTCATATGTCACAATCTCAAGCAGTTATTGGCCTTTGGATCGAAGAAAAGAACACCTTTACTAAAATCGTGTCTGTTGTCTTTGGCGTAGTCTTTTTAGCCGCCCTCGCGCAGATTGCAATACCTCTTCCATTTACACCGGTGCCTATCACAGGCCAAACCTTTGGTGTGGCTCTTATGAGTTTACTCTGGGGTAGAAAATGGGGCTTTGCCTCTGTTGCTCTTTACGTGAGCGTAGGAGCTCTTGGTCTCCCTGTGTTTGCTGGTGGTGCTGCAGGACTTAAAGTTGCATCAAGCGGATACCTCATTGGAATGTGCCTCAGTGCTTTTGTCATTGGAACACTTTCAGACATGGGTTTTGCAAAGAGCTTTAAAAAAGCATTTTTTGCATGTGTGCTTGGAAGTCTTTGCGTTTTCACATGCGGTCTCTTTGTACTTTCTAACTTTGTACCCAGTGAGACACTTATTAGCGCAGGACTTTTGCCTTTCATTCCAGGCGACATTTTGAAATCTACTATGGCTGCATTGATTGCAAGTCGTTCAAGTAAATAAACACCGACTTAGTAAACTAAATTAAAAAAGGGATCTAAGCACTTAAGCTTAGATCCCTTTTTGTTTTGTACCTATCGATTAAAAGTCTTAACGACCACCCGATGCCGGAGCCTCATCACCCGTAACATTTACTTTACCGCGGACTGCGATGGTGACATTACTGAAACCAATTTTAGTAAGAGTAAAGAGAACGCGTTTAATATATTTAAACTCAAGTTCTTTATCTGCCTGAATAATAACCTCAGGTGGATACTTCACATCCTGGTGAATGCTTTCAAAGAAACGTTTGTACTCAAGCAAATGAGCTTGAAGCTTGGGCAATTCCCAATCTGTTTCTTCAATCTTATTATCGATATCATCACCCGTCTTAGCATTCGTGTTGATATCGGGCATATCTGCACTTCCCTCAACAGTTACTTTATCGCGCATGACAGTAATCACAGGCGCACGCTTAAGTAAGAGTGCATGCTCCGAGGGAGGAATCTCAATAGCGGGGTTAATGAAATCAATTTCTCCCGATGCTCCAAAGCTGTGGAGCAAGAAGAAAATAAGAGCTGCGAACATATCGATCAAAGAAGTGATCGTGAGAGGTGTAACTTGCATTCTACTGTTTCCACCACCTTTTAAACGATAACGCATCTCTGGGAGATCTTTAGCAGCTGTTAAATGATACGAAGGTATTTGAATTCCCATATTTTTTATTCAGCTCCCATAACAACAATTTCTTTGAAACCTTCGCTCAAGGAATAGTCCATCGCTCTTACCACCATGCCATAACTTACAGCATCGCGACTTTGAACAATCATGTCTTTCTTCTCTGGATAGCGACTACGCGCTTGTTTTACAAAATCTGCAACAGGCGCCCAATCAAAGTTTACCTCTTCGTCGTAACTCAAACGATTAACCTTACCGCGTTCCCACAATTCCACCGTATTGGGAGTGATGTTGATCTTTAACTCTGCTTGAATCTCTTTTACGGGTTCTTGAATGGGTGCAGTAGAAGCTTGGTCTGATCCCATCTTAACTTCAATCGCAGCAACTTCGTTTAAAACCATGTTGAAAATCAAAAAGAAAATCAACATAGAAAAAATATCAATGAACGAGGTTAAGTTGAGTTCTGAATCAAACTTTCGCCTGTTTGCCGCGGTCCCTTTGGATGTAATTCTCATCTTAACCCCTCTCTTTGAACAAAATTATTTTGAAGGGAACTTTTCGCGGTTTTGAACAATCAAATTCAAAGTCGCTACGCTGATCTCGTGAATATCATCAAGGATCTGCTGAGTTTTAGAACCTAAGAACGCCGCTACCATCAAAGTTGGAATTGCTACAACTAGACCAAAAGCAGTACCTAACATCGCCTCAGATACACCGCGTGCAAGTAGAGCTGCTTTTTGTGCAGGGTCAACTCCGGCAACACCTTGGAACGATATGATCAAACCCCAAACTGTTGAAAGTAGACCAATCAAAGTTGCAACGTTTGCAAGAAGAGGCAAAAACGGAGTGCGCTTTTCGATTTTTGGAATTTCTCTTAAAGCAGCAACATCCATTGCGGTTTGCACTTCTTCGTCTTTTCCACGATTCATTACAGCAACAATACCGGCTTTAACAATATTGTTAAGAGGCGACTTGCGATCATTGCAATAGTTAACTGCACTGTTGAGATCACCCGCAAGAATAGAACGTTCAACGTTAGTTACAAACTTTTCTTTGTCTACGTTGAAAGTAACGAAGAGTGTGTACATTCTTTCTAACATAATCACAACACATACGATTCCCACTGCGAGGACGAGGTACATCCATATACCACCCTGAATAAACGCTTCTGTTAATGAAGTCATAGCTGCGAGCCCTCCCTAAAAGCCCTTACTCTCAAGTGTAACGAGGTGCCGTATTGAAACACAATGAGTCACAAATTATTGACTGAGCGGTTGATGCGTCGTCTCCTTTGACGCTTTCTAAAAGCAAAATAAATCTTGCATTCACCAAATTAGCATAAGTTACATACACTTAGCGCGCAAAAGCCCTTGAGGTTAAAGCTTAAAAGATAATAGGAGTTCTCACGGAACAGCAAGTTCCTATTTTATCGACATAATATCGGCGCTCGAATATAACGCAGCATGTCTCAATAGGTGCGGATTCATGCTTAGAGAAAAAATATTAAAGTGTGTGATTCTTTTTTTTATTGGAGCAGCAAACAGCTCACTGCTCCATGCAGGTATTTTTGGTCTGAGTACTTTTGAAAAAGGAAAAAATGCTCACGCTAAAAAAGATTTTGGCAATGCTGAAAAACTCTATCAGCAAGCTCTGCTTGAGAATCCTAACGACAACGAAGTGCTCTATCACTTAGCACTTGCCCAATACCATGCTAAAAATTTTGAATCTGCCCAGACAAACACCACTGCAGCTATCACTAACTTAAAAAAGCAATATTTCTATTTTGAAAACTCTAGAAAAAAATTGCTAATAAATCTCTACAGGCTTGAAGCTCACATACTCTACAACAACGGAGACTTAGCAGGAGCATGCAAAAGCTTTGAATCAGCACTTGATCAAAACGCTTTCGAACTTGATCACGATCAATTCGTAATCATTACAGAGAACCTAAGTTTTGTTTATGACTTAATTGCTAAGAACAAAAAAAGTCTTGAAACCGTTCTCCTTCCAAAAGAGCGCAAAAACCTAGACTCCTCATTAGTCTTACTCAAAGAAGAAGCTTCTGACTTAAGTCTAGAAGCAGAACACGACCAAGACTCAGCCTTAACACTCAACATTGAATTTCCAAGTTTTTCGGAGGCAAATGAACCACAACTTACTAATTCCAATTACGAACCTGCCGATAAAAAAGTAAACCCTAAAATGAACTTGGAACAAATCCAAGAACGCCAAGAAGAACTCAAAGTAAAACTCAAACAACATGAAGAAACTAAGGCGGAAAGACAAAAAGCAAAAGACGAAGACTTAAAGCAACAGAGCAAGAGCGCTGAAGCTCAAGAGATGGAAGACGAAAAACAAGATTGGAATTCAAGCCAAAATGAATCCAAACAAATTCCCGAAGAAAGTGACATACCTGAATCAGAAAGTAAATCTGGTATGGAAGAAGCTAATGATGATAAAAATTACTTTAAAATAATTCCATATGAAGGCCGTGAGTATGCCACGGCTTTTTTTGATCGCTTTGATACACAAAAAGGAATTTGGCGTGCTGATGCATCAGAAAAGTTTCTCAATCTTCGCAAGGCTTTTGAATGGGATAACACTCCAAACAGTATAGCAATTGAAGGACAAGGGTATATTTATAAAGATCAGAACCCCAAGATCACTCTTCCTGTACGGGAAGGATATGCGATTGATCCAGAATCCATTCGATTTGAGAACAATAATGCTAAATCTTATCTACTCAAACGTGGTTCCATTGGGACTTACATACTTCACATTCGTGGATCCGGACTCAATGGCTCTCGTTTTGCTTTTAAATTGCGCAAACTTGCTAAAGCAGCGAATGCAGAAGCCAAGCCCTCTCCTTACGACACTGAGGAAATTGTTAAAAATATTCCCGACACAATTCGAACAGAACTCGATATTCGCCTTAAAGGCATCTCGGACACAGAGTCTCGCGCACGTGCTATCGAGGCTTATATTTTACGTCGTGCTATTTACACAGATAACAACGAACCAGGTGCTCGAGACATCACTCCTTTTATAGATAAAAATGGCAAAGATGCTCAAAATCGTTTTAATCAAATGGCCCGTATCTTAAATCAAAAAGAAGATTTGAATTTTCCTAAAGAATTAATAGGAGTGGGTCTTAATTGTGATTTATGGAGTGATTTCTATATAGCTCTCGCTCGTTATTATAAAGTACCCACTAGAAAAGTTATAGGATTTTACAATCGTTTTCCTAAAGACTCTTTTCTAAATGGCGCTGAACGACATGCATGGGTAAGCGTATGGTCTGAGAAAAAAGCTTACTGGGTTTGGTTAGAGCCCACTCCACGTGGTGGCTTAACGGATGAACAACAAGATCGACTAGATGAAGACGAGATTGCTAGCGAAGCCGCCTCTCTTGAATGGCTGAGTGCTATGAAGGAAAAAAAAGAAGAAGCGCCCATAAAAGATCCGCCACCCCCAGCAGATAAAGGAAAAGGAGCGGGTCCCGATGCTCCTCCTGAAGCCCCTATGGATGAAGAATTTGACTGGATTATGTTTACTGATCCAGCCCGAGAGGGGGAACTAAGCCCCGAGCAAAGAGCAAAACTTAAGCAAGCTCTTGAAGCATACACTCAAAAAGAAAACGAGTATCGACTTCAACGTAAATCTAAAACCACTACTGCAGCAGAGCGCTTATTTGAAGCCATGAAAATTCGAAATGAACTGTTGCCGCAAGAAACAAAAATGATTTCATCTTTTCAAAAAGCTGCTAAAGTTTTTAACGTACTATCCGTTAAAAAAGATTTAAGCCCCAAGGAACTTGATTTTATCGCGCGCTACAAACAATCGCGAGATCAACTCTTAAAATACGCGCTCACTTTACTAGCTCGCCCCAAACATGATCCTCAATCAGATAGTGCAATGTTAACTAATGAAATCTTGCATGCACTAGCACTCATAGAACCCATTATAAAATTTGATCCCGATGACCCTAAAGATCGTTACAAAAAACTTCTTGCACTTGCCGAACAACATTTAGCAAGGACAAAACCTGAAGCCTTATTAGAATACGTGGCAGAGAATGATAATTTTTATTTAATCAATGGAGGTAAGTCCCTCTACATCGGAGCTAAGAATGGATTTAGCTTTGAGAAGGTGGATTTTGACCCCAGTCCTTACACTGAAATTTCTTTGGGTACCCTTACGCCGGATGGCAAACATTATGCATTAGTAGCTGCAATCGGAGAAACCCTTTATCTCATTCGCGATGGCAAGCGCACTGTCCTACCCTACAACGAAGCTCAACACTTAACCTTCGCTGATGAAAATGCCGAAACGCTTATTAGCTATGGAGTAAGAACTACCGAAACGGGATACTATTCATTAAATGTAACGACAATTAATGATGCCGTCTTTAATCATACTAAATTCTTTAATATCCAAAGCCCTCAAAAAGGTAAGCTTCAACTAGGTGTTTGGCATGATAATGTTTTTGATCACAAAGGATCTGATGTAATAGTCTCTTCACATTTATTAGTGAATGGTAAAAAATATATAAATCCAAAAACTCAAAAACCTTATGAACTTGGACCACAAAATAAATTTGCGGGATCTAGTCGTGCTTTTGCTTTAGACGACAAAAACTTTTTAGTTTCTGTTGAAGAAACTAATGACAGATACGGCCTTAAGATCAATTTTGAAGAAGTTTTATTACCAGCAGTATATAGTTATCTTTATATTGAAGCGGACTCAAAATCGGGACTACCTAAAATTACTGCATCTAATTTTTTAACTAAAAAGTATGAATATTATTACTATGAAAACAACAAGCTAGTTCCATTTACACCTGAAGAAACAAAAAAAGATCCCAATAAAATTGAGTACCGTTTGTCAGACACAAATTCAGGAAAAAGCTCATATTTCAGCTTAGATGACAAACCTCTGATCTTAGAAGATGGAAGACGTGTCATTGTTAAAGATGGTCCTCATGCATTTGGTGAAGAAAATCATCCCTATTACAGAATTCAGAACTACCATGTCACACCAAATTCTCATCCTCTAGACCGATATCTCATCTCTCACTTGTTTACTCTGGATCCCGAACGCGCCATGCTAAAACCCGTTAAGACTTATGATGCTCGAGGCAATCTTATCGAATTTGATTTAATAGATAATCTCCGAACGATAGGAGATAAGTACACTTTTTTTGCTTTGAAAGGTAAATCTATTTACCTAGTAAGAAACGGTCAAATAGACGGAAGCATTCCCCCTCAAAGAGCCGATATGGGCGCCTATGATCCGATAAGAGGGAGCATAGACGTCGATAAACAAACAGATTATGTTTTTTGGACAACTGGTGGAAGCTATTTTCCCTTCACAGCTTGGATAGATAACGTTCCACTGATTAGCCATTCTAATTGGCGCTCTGTTTATATTTACGAACCTAAATTGGAAAAAGTAAAAGATTTAATTTTTAAAGTTGAACGCTCTCGTGGCTTTCGCCTACTCAACAAAGAAAGTATTGCAGAACGCATAGAAAACTTACGTTGCTTTATTATTGACCAAAACCCAGAAGAGTTTTTTAAGCGCAGCCAAACTTTGCTTGCTAAAAAACAGCTAGTACAAACTGAATTGCTCTACTTGATACGCAATACTCACTTTCACTCATCGACAGACAGCGCTTTAATTCCAAAGAACCTTGAAGAAAATAAGAAAAAAATCATCGAAAACGCTATTCGAATTCCTTCATTACCCATGACCAGGAAAGAACGTGTAAACGCTATTCTTAGTGTCATCAAATGGCGCGCAGAATATAAAAACTCAAATGAGTTAATGTATCCTGAACTTGATGCACTCGCAGAAGCTGCATTACAAAATAACATTGGCGATGCAGTCATAGAAGTTATGAAGGAAGAAAGAGAATCCGACTCTTGGCGTTTTCTTACGCGTGAAGATCGTCTGATAAAAAACCATTATTACAAACAAGCTGTATTCAAAAGTGGTAAACCAGATCCCCTACACGGCGAAATTTATCGAGACTGGTAAAACTAATTAGGAGTATTCAAAGTATTAGACGAACTTGCAGGGGTTTTTTCTGCAGGTTTTCTCTCTGGAGTTTGAGTTTGTGCCGCTGGAGTGCTTGCAGGCTTGAGCAAGGTTAACGGAGCTTTCTTTTTGCGAGCAGGCACACCCCAAAACATGTAACCTTGAGCCCCATCTGATTTTCCGCCCGAAATATTTGCGCTTGAATCTGAATCTTTTCCGCCAGCCCCACCCACTTTATTTCCATTTAAGCCAGTAGCACCACTAGTTCTACCACCAGCCGAAGTAGAACCCAAAGAAGTGGAGTCTCCGCTCCCAATGTCTGCACCCCCACCACTTCCACTACCCGCTCCTGATCCCCCACCACCTCCGCCACCACCGAGTGAACGCGAAAGTGCATTTGTAGCATCACCTGAACCCGCACCATCAGGGCTCACAGCCTGACCGGTGTAACCCATAATTTTATCTACAGTTGCAGGGTTAATATTGTTGGAACCAAAACCTGACGGGTCATTAGGATCTCCGGATGTGGTGCCACCATTTGTAGTGGGTGTTGTTGGGAAATTTGGACGATCATAAAGTCCAGCGCTTTCCGCAGCCATCATTGCCATCTCTTCTGCGGCTTCTTCATTTTTTTTACAATATTTAATAACTTGATCGATGGAATCTAAGCTCTTGTCACAATCAGCTTGCGAAGGACCACCTCGCCCTTCTCCACCAGAATTTTCACACGAATTTACGCAGTCTTTTCGAGCGGCTTTTGAAACTTCAACACAAGCTTTTTTTTGTTGAGCTTCGCTTTTAGAACTTTTTTCCAAATCCCTATATTTTTGGGAGAGTTTTCCAAGATTTGTATTTGTGTCTACTTTTGTGCCTTTTAAATCTGCAAAAGATTTTTTTATGTCTTCGCCTTTGTCTTTATCTTTGCAAACATCTTTTGCTACCTTCACTTCAGTTGTACAAAAGCCTTGAATCTTAACTTCATTACAGCCGCTGATTGCTTCTTGGGCCTGTAAAGTAATTACAACGAACCCACTTATGAATAGATTTACAGCTATCAAAAAACGCACAAATATATCCCCTTAGATCTAGGATATACGACTTAACTCCTAAAAAGAAACCTTTACTGCGTTAAGGGTGCTGCCTGTGTACGCTGTAAGCCCTGCTGGTAATCCAGCACTGCAATCGTAGCAATGTTAACAATTTCATTAACATCCGCAGACCGCTGTAGAATATGAACAGGTTTATTCATGCCTACTAAGATAGGTCCCACGAGTTCGGCTCCGCCTAATTGCCCCAATAATTTGTAACTGGTATTTGCAGCCGAAAGATTGGGGAAGATCAAAACATTGGCGGGCTTGCCGATATTGAGCGCACTGAAAGGAAACTCTTCGCGCATAAGTCTTGGACTAACCGCCACGTCTGCCTGCATCTCACCATCAATTAAAATATCAGGGCGAAGCTCGCGAACAATCTCGGTAGCTAAGCGCATTTTTTCTGCTTCGGGATGACGATTCGAACCAAAATTAGAATAAGACAACATGGCTACACGCGGTGAAAAACCCAGCGAAGCTGCAAGATCTGCTGAACTTATAGCAATCTCTGCAAGAACCATAGCCGTTGGATCAAAGTTCACTGTGGTATCAGCCAAGAATAACACTCGATCTTTAAAGATGAGCATGTAAACACCTGCAACACGGCGACCTTCTTTGGAACCAACAATCAGTAAGTTAGGACGAATGGTTTCGGGATAAGCACGGCTTATTCCACCCAAACATGTATCTGCCAATCCATTTCTTAAATGCATAGCTGCGAAATAAAATGGATCTTTCATATTTTGTTCGGCTTGATCAAAGGTAATACCCTTGCGTTTTCTCATATCGTAAAACTGTCGAACGTACTCATTAAAATAAGGACTTTCTCGAGGGCGAATCATTTCACACGTTAACAATTCGTCTAAGTGCAACTGATGAAGCTTGCCTTTAATTTTATCAATGTCGCCCAAGAAAACGGGCTCAGCGATGTGTTCGTCTCTAAGAATACTGGCAGCTTTAAGAATTTTTTCATGAGCACCTTCGGGGAAAATAATTCTAGGAAGTTTGCCACCATCTCCTTTTTTAATACGGCTGCGGATATCGCGCATAGTTGAACGACGCGTACCCAGCAGTCTGTCCAAGCGAGCGAGATAAGCTTCTTTGCTACCTTCGGGCATTCCTATTTTAGATACGCCGCTTTTTACCGCCGCTTCTGCCACTGCAGGTGCAACCCACAACAAGGCGCGAGGATCTAATGGTTTAGGAATAATGTAATTTCTACCAAAACTTAAACTTTGAACACCATAACTTGCCAAGACCGCATCAGGAATAGGCTCTTTAGCTAGTTTAGCTAGTGCATATGCGGCCGCGATTTTCATTTCTTCATTGATAGTGCTTGCACGTGCATCGAGCGCACCTCTAAACAAAAACGGATAACACAAAACGTTGTTAATCTGATTCGAGTAATCTGAGCGTCCCGTTGCAAAAATCATGTCACTTCGAGCCGCCATAGCAGTGTCGTAATCAATTTCAGGATTTGGATTTGCAAGAGCAAAAACTATGGGGCTATCGGACATGCTCTTAAGCATATCGGCCGTCATCACATTTGCAGAACTACAACCCAAAAACACATCAGCATCTTTGCAGGCATCAGCCAAAGTTTTAATTTTCTTTTTGTGCCAGCTTTTGCCGTTTTCAAAAGAAAATTCCGCTTTATAAATATTTAAGTCACTGCGATCGCTATGTATCACTCCTTCGCGATCGGTCATGACACAGTTTTCTTTTTTAACTCCAAGTTGCAACCAAAAGCGTGCACAAGAAATAGAAGCCGCACCACCACCACAAAATACAACTCGCACTTCTTCTATTTTTTTTCCGCTAATTTCTAAAGCGTTTAGTAAAGCAGCGCCGCTAATGATTGCGGTTCCGTGCTGATCATCATGAAAAACAGGAATCTGCATTTGCTCACGCAAAGTTTTTTCAATTTCAAAGCACTCAGGCGCTGCTATGTCTTCGAGGTTTATTCCTCCAAAGGTAGGCTCCATGGCCTTAATAGCTTTGATGAGATCTTCTTTGCTATCGCATTGAAGCTCTATGTCGAAACAATCAATATCTGCGAATTTCTTAAAGAGTACAGCCTTACCTTCCATCACAGGTTTTGCAGCCAAAGGCCCTATGTTCCCCAGACCAAGAACCGCAGTACCGTTGGTAACAACTGCCACTAAATTTCCACGGCTGGTGTAGCGATAAACAGTAGAGGGATCGTTTTTAATCTCTAAGCAAGGCTCGGCAACCCCTGGGCTATAAGCCAAAGTTAAGTCCTTTTGAGTCACTAGTGATTTGGTAGATTGGATTTCCAGCTTACCCGGCTTAGGGTGCGGGCTCCCAATACCCTCATGATATTCAAGCGCAAGTTTGCGAAAATTCTCTTTGCTGAGATCGCTCATAAGCTCTCAACTCTAACATGGGAAAAAGTCATTGACCCGCCCCCCAAGTAGGTTGATGAATATAAAAGAAATGGGACTTCTCTTTGCCTTACAACCTTACGAGCAAAGCTCCACCCCTAGCCTTTTATACCTAAGAAGCCACTTTAGACGCTTTGCTATGGGCGGATCCTTTATTTTTGCGGGTCTTTTTTTGGGGGTTATGACCCTCGCAGCCTACCCTCTGTTTGAACTTATGCTCGCTGAAGGCGGTTGGTTTGATTACATAATTGTAGGTTTTTTTGCGACTGTCTTAACCCTCTATCCCATACTCGCTGCGCTATGCTTTTTATTTGAAGAGCACGTGACCTTAGAAAAAGGTCCCGATGGCTTTTATACACTTATTCGCTACCGAAAAATTCTACTTTTTAAATGGGGCTACCGAGTTATTAAAAACTTTAAGCTTTCAGATATCCAAGAAGAAAACTGGGTGGGTGCTCTCAATGCAGCTGCATTAAAGGCTAAGAAAAAAGCCGTTCCCAATAAATATGCTACAAAAGGCCACTGGATGTTGGTTTTAAAAGATAAAGAAGGCGAGCCCTTTGTTTTAGAACGCAGAGCTAAAAAAGAAGAAATAGAATGGCTCAAGTTTCTTATCGAAAAGCACTTTCATGTTGCCGCTTAAGCCTATTATTTACCGTGAATTAATTTAATATCTATACTTTCAAAAACTTGAGTAAGTAAAAAGTATTCAAATGAATCGTTTGGCAGAATTTGTCTGCGATTTTGGAGCTTTTCTCGGAGTGCTGAAAGAGCATCGGGATTTTTAGACTCAACAGTTGCCAGGACTTCAAACCAAAGGGTGTGAAATGAGTTGGGATCACACCCCGTAAAGAGTTCTCGCACGGGTTTGAGCATTTTGGGATCCCACTGAACCAAACGAAAAGAAATTTCTTGCCCGTATACGCTACACTTTTCTTTTTGCGCCCATTTTAAGAGTGAAGCGGGAGTGATTTTTTCGAGCTGAATTCTAAAGCTCAATATTTCTTGGAACATTTCCCACTCACCCAGACTTGATGTCATGGCGAGAGTGCGAAAGAAATCGACTTCTTCGCGCTGAACAGGGCGTTTTCTTAAAAAGATAGAATATACATTCGGCAAATCCGAAACTTCTAAGGGTTGTTTAGGGCCAAATCGGCGCGGCCAAATATCTTTTTCGCCCGTGATCATCGCCAATTCATAAGGTGAAGGAACGTACAAAGAAAAGGTGTTGCTAAGACGTGGAACTTTTCCCTTGGCGTGCACATCTGCAGTGCGTTTACGCGTTTCTAAAACTAAAAAGAGCAAAAGAATACCTAAAATAACCCATAACCAAAGTGGACGAATTTTGCTCACACTTTAGTATTAGCGTTTCTTGAGAATGACGTCTATTTTATCTGATTTGTTCTGAATGATTTGTACGGTAACAGCCTTAGAAACACCAAAGACTTTGTTCTTAAGTACCATTTCGTAGGTGCCAGGAGGCAATTTTAAATCCTTAAGGGGAGTTTTCATAGGAGAAAGCTCTGCATCCACCAAACGTTTACCATTGATAAAAATCTCATCAGCATCAGGCACACCATTGATACTTACTGATCCATAGGAAGGGTATTTGCGTGGCTCCCACATAAACATATTGGCTGCAGCAGGTTCGCGCTCTACCTCTGACTGAGGTGTTTCGGGTAGATCAGCAACTTGCTGCTCAACGGGAGCAGCCGTTGTAGAAGGTTCATTTGTGTTCACTTGTTTTTCTGAGGGAGAAGTTTTTTCGCCGCGTAAAACTGTAACAACCTGATCGCCTACAATGCCTGGCAAGTATGTAAGTGCGCCATAAGTGCCCATTGCAAGCAGCACAACGATCATTGCAGCACGAACAAATTTAGCACCCGAAGGAGGTGCTGAACGCTGCACAGCAACTGCTGAATTTGCAGCCTTAAAGCGAGCCTTTTGTTCTTTGGTTGAAGTGTTCGTAGCTGAAGAAGCCTCTGCGGCTACTAATTGAATTTTTTTGCTTGCTTGCTGATTGGGCGATGAAAAACTTTCAGGCGCAGCCGAAGGATCTTGATTTAGTTTATCGCGCACATCAATTTCGAGCGCTTGCTCGGGACTCAACAATTCGCTTGCTGCCACCAAAGAAGATGCTGGAGCTGGCTCTTGCACATCAGAAACTTGTGTTTTCTTATCGCGACTATTTACGTCGGTGCGGGTATTTGTTTTATCTGCCTTGCTGCGCGTGTTGCTTTTGCGAGCAGGGTTTTCGGTCATAAACGCTGGAGCTTCGGCGTTGAGTTTTTCTCTGCGCTTTTTCTCTTCGGCAATTTCGTCTTTGTAGAATTCCTTCATGAAGCGCGTAAAATCTGTGGGAATAAAATTCGGATGACGATCGTTCATGTAACGAACAAGATCAGCATAGAACTCGCCACAGGTTGCGTAGCGTCCAGAAGCATCTTTTTCTAAAGCACGTAAAACAATTTTTTCTAGAGCATAAGGAATTGTTGGATTCTTTTCACTCGGACGTGGGATTTTGCACTCACGCACTTTTTCTAGGGTCTTCATTTCGTCTTCGTAAGTAAACAAACGACGCTGAGTTAAAAGTTCCCATAGTATAATACCCATGGAGAAAATATCGCTTCTTCGATCCAAAGTTTCGCCGCGAGCTTGCTCGGGACTCATGTAACCAAACTTACCTTTAAGAACACCGGCACGCGTGTTTTCGCTCTTAGATGCTGCCTTTGCAATACCAAAGTCTACAACTTTTACAGAACCTTCGTAACCTAACATTACGTTTTGAGGACTCACATCGCGGTGAACAATGTTGAGCGCTTCGCCAGTGCGCTCGTCATGATAGTTGTGGGCATAATCTAATCCCTTAAGAGTTTCGCTCACCATGTAGCAAGACATCTCAAGAGGAATTCGTAATTTGACTTTATCGGCTTTGGCCAAAAGCTGGCGCAAGTTTTTGCCGTCTACAAACTCCATAACCAAGTACAAGTAACCATCGTGTTCGCCGTTACTAAAAACTTGCGTGATGTTTGCATGCTGAAGCATGGCTGAGAGGTTGGCTTCGAGTCTAAACATGTTTTTGAAATCTTCGCTCGAAGCAAAGTGTGGAAGAATGCGTTTAAGAGCAACTGTTTTTTCGAAGCCTGCATAGCCGAGTTGTTTGGCACGAAAAACTTCTGCCATTCCCCCCGAAGCCAAACGCTCCATCAACAGTAATTCGCCAAAACGCTCCATTGACATGTCTATAAATGTTATCGGCTTAGACACTTATAAAGTTGACCAAGCTTGAGCTTTATTTGTGCAAGAAATATGTCTAAACGACTGTAATTTGACATAAAATTGAGTTAATTCAGCGTTAAGAGACTCTCGGACTGTCAAAACATTAACGATTCAGATATTCTTAAGTCCTATGATCCACTTTGTGGTGCATGAAAAAGACATCAAAAACTTTGCTAAGCAGATCTTAGACCTGCCCACGTATCAAAGATTTCAATACAAAAAAGTTCAACGCATTATCGTAGCCATCTGCCTTTGTTTGCTGTTGTTGCTTGCCATGCGCTGGTATCAACTTGGACCACTCGCGAGCGAAATGCCCGTAGCTGTTATTCTATGTTGTCTCTTTGTAATGATTTCTATTCCTGTCGCACTCAAACACTACTCCCTACCCAAACAATCCGTAGCTCTTTTTAGAAAGACGTTTCAAAATAGCCACGAAGGAATTCCCTACAGCGCATGGGCCGACGATAAAGGCTTGAACTTTAAAACACCCCGCAGCGAAGCTCATTTAAATTGGAGCCCTGAAATAAAAATTTACGAAAATGCTGAATACGTTTTTATTTTTATTGATGCACAAAGTGCTTTGATCATAAATCGATCGCAAATAAGCAGCGGATCGCTAGATGAGCTTTTAAAAAACATCCAAGACAATCTAAAAAGTGCTTAAGCCTGCCCCTTAAAGCTGTGCTATAACAAAAGAGCAAACAGGGGGGCGACCGGCTTTCGACGGACGGTTGGATACTCTGGTGGCGTGTCGAGTGAGTCAGGGCAACTCGTAAATCCATCCTGGCAAAAAATTAGTTGGCGAAAACCAATTAGCACTTGCTGCTTAATTAAGCGGCACGGATATCGGGCGTCTCGGTTGTTGGTGCCTGAATATTTGCAATTATGACAACTAGGACCTAGTGGCGCATCAGCGCTAAAGTCCGAACTAAAGCTGATGATCGAAGTTGTGTACATTTGTCTCTGAGTGAGCACACCTTTTAAATTAAATCAGAGGCTACACACGTAGAGGCCAAGTCATTCGCTGGTTCGGACGTGGGTTCGATTCCCACCGCCTCCACCACGCACTGTGTCAAGAATGGCTGCGGTTACTATAGTAGCCGTGGCCTTTCGTTTTTTTAAATAATACCAATAACTTAACGGAAGAAGATGTCACTCTCGAAGGGATTTCGTGAATGAAAAACATCACACGAAATCAGGGTAGATCACGGGTCTGTTGCAAAAATGTAGTCGATTTTTGTAGTTGAATTTCTCGCTAAATTTGCCAGTTTTTTGAAAAGCTACATGAGTGGATTTTTTTTCGAAAAATCTTTAATGATTTCAGATAGAGCGTTGGATACACAAGCGTAGCTTTCAAAACACAAACTCAATTTCAGTTTTCATCCTCCAGTAAAACCATTTCCTGTTTTCAAAGGGCTCTCTTGAACATAAAGGAGGCCCAAAATGTCTAAACGAAGTCAACAGAAGTTGATACAAAACGGAAACCGCACACTCAAATTCTTGCGCGAGAAAGCAAAGCTAAGCATGCGCAAAGTAGGAATGATGTCCGGCTTCAATTCTTCAACAATCAATCACCTTGAGAATGGCAGGCTTGATATAAAGCCGCATCACCTGAAGATTTTGTTACCTATTTATGGAGCTAATCTGCAGATCTTCCAACTCTTTGAAAGCGGCGCAAGCCCCCTACCCCAAGACATGAAGAACGATTGCAAAGCCTTAATCGATTCGATGGATGAAGAACAGCTGAAGATGATCTACCCCGTTGTAAGATCGGTCACGCTCAACATGACTGGAGCAAAATAATGTATCAAGCACTGATAAAAATTATAGTTGTCTCAACGCTTCTGCAACTTGGGCTTAGCTTTAAAGATTTTTTGCACAGGCCGGATTATGCGAAGAAAAGAATTCTTAGGATTAACTGGAAACCGATAAGCATTTTTCCAGAGGAAGCGAAGCGTTTCCGATGAGACCCCTAATACACAATTCACAAAAAACAAAAGCTAGAGAAGTCACAACCTTCTCTAGCTCTTTAAACACAAAGACCCTACTTGGAGGCCGTCATGTCTGCATTAAATCCTACAATTACCACTCTTAAAGATCCATCATCACCAGCAATAGAAATTAAAGAACTTCATCTTTCGGAAACAGAGGGAAGCCAGGTAGAGATCCCCGCTAACCTCTTGCAACGTGCAATTCAAACTTGCGAAACCAAGACGGAGCTAGTTACTTACCTAACAATTTTGCGCTTCTCGCTTGGCTTTAATCGCGACAAATGTACCGTAAGCCGCAGATTCATTGCCCAGTGGACTGGGCTTCTTTATCAAAACGTAGGGCGTGGAATAGCTGGTCTAATAGAAAAGGGACTTATCGAAAAGCTTCCCGAATCGAACGTTAAGCACGGCGACATGTACAAACTCTTGCACGTAGCGGAGGGTAAAAATGTCACAAAGGCTGAAATGACGCGTAATCAAAATGATTACACCCTAGCCCCAAGGTGTAATCAAACTGAGCACACCTCAGGTGTAATCAACTTGATTACGGAGTGTATTCAAACTGATTACGAAGCGTCATCAAATCGATTACGGAGCGTAATCAATCCGATTACAAAGAATAAGATAGAAGAATTAGAAGAATCTTCTTCTATCTCTGAAGAACTCGAAACTTATCTTCGGGGAGTGCAAATGCTACACATGCGTAGAATCGAAAGGAGCTGCATCGACAAGTTGCTGAAGTCACATTCCAGCGAGCAAGTCGAAAAAGCCCTCAAGCATGTTCAACAGCATGGAACCGTCGGCGATGGTGCCGCCTGCAAGTTACCACTTAGTTATCTCACCAAGAGCATTTCAAGGGTACTCCAGATCGCTGAGGAATCTTCCCAGGCGGAACAAAGCAAAGTGCAACTTATTACTTTGAACGAGAGGCGCAAAGAGCTGGAAGCTGAACAAGCAATTCAATCGGAAAAAACGGAACGAGAGGCAGAAGAAGCTTTTCACGCTACTTTTCCCGAGGCGAAAGCTCGGGATCAAGTAATTGCTCAACTTGTGCAAACAAAATTCAAGCTTCTCAACCCGAATGGGAACGTTGCGCGAAAAATAGCCGTGCTTCACTGGTATAAGAAATTCCACAAAAAGATTCCACTCGAAGGGGTTTGCCAATGAATATTCTAGAATTGAGCACGGATTCCACCAGTGGAATCAATAAGATCGAAGAAGGTACACCTCTTAGCGAATGGGCGGTGGAATTTATTCGCGACAAGAGTCTCAACCGCGAAACCTATGCCTCCACTAACAGTTTCCGCAACCTAACTCGCAGACAGAAAGACGCTATTCGATATCAACTTCGAAAGAGGTCTAGGGTGACAAAGGGTACTGAGAATGAGAAGCCTCCTCGCGCGCGAAAGCTTCCCCAAGATGCAGTGACCACAAAAACTTCAGACATAGACCTCCTTGCAATCGCTAAAATTGTTCTAGGATTCTGGATATCTGGTTTTTTGCTTTTTGACATTGCGAACATCTACATAACCAAAGGGGCTACCCCGTTTATGGCTTGGCAAGCTGCAATCCTCGTAGAGCTATGCATCTTGGTTTCATCTCTCAGCGTTAAGACTCATCTTCGAAGGATCGCTTTTGCTTTATTTGCGTACAATATTCTTCTTTTTGGATTTATGGAATTAGACCAAGTCACTGCAAAACTTTCGTTGGCAGAAAAGACAAAAGCGAAATCTAGCGAGAACGAAAAGATTTTGCGCACTCTGAAAGATCAACTGAAAGTGCAATTAACTGAATCAACTAGAAACCTTGCTCGCCTAGACTCAGACCACGCTCGCGGCTTTGTAACGAGTGGATCAAACGCATTCGAGAAAGTTTCTAAAAGCATCAACTCAACGAGCACTCTGTTAGCAGAGCAAATTGAAACACTTGACGCAAAAGTTCAAAGTGCCGAAGCCTTCCGACATGGAAGCTTGTGGATATGGATAACTTCGCTACTATATTTTTTGTTGAGATGTCTTCTGCAGGGATTCTCGATCATGCTTTTGAAGAGGGAGCGGTAGCGTCACCTGCCTAAGCCTTAGACATTTTCAAAATGGCTAAGGCTCCCCTGAATACTATCGCGGCAATTAAAGCACCGATAACAAGATCAGGAACTGGTGAGCTTGTCCATGCCACTAAGACCCCAGCGATAATCACTCCAATATTTGCAAGCACATCATTTGTAGAAAAAATCCAGCTTGCCTTCATATGAACTTTACCTTCACGATGCTTAGATAATAAAACAAGGCAGCTAACATTAGCGATCAAGGCTAAAAATGCAATTATCATCATAAGATCAGAGCTGGGCTCACTTCCGAAAAAGAAACGGCGAACAACTTCTCCAAGCGCACCTAATGCTAAAAGTAGCTGCATATAGCCACTTAGCCTGGCTGCCGTCATCTGAAGCGAATGGGCTCTTCCAACGGCATAGAGACTTATTCCATATACTGCAGCATCTGCAAGCATATCGAGTGAGTCAGCAAGGAGACCCGCAGACTGTGCAATCAAACCCATCACGATTTCGAGTACAAACATTGAAAAGTTAATGGCTAAAAGTATCTTAAGAACCTGTGCTTCTCTTTTAGACGATGGCCCACGAATCTCATCCATTTCAGATGAAGATGCCTCGCTTTCCTTAATAACCACCGATTCGGATATCTGCGCTCCAAAATTAAGTGGTTCAAGAACGGAGAGAACTTTAGATGCTTCACCTTCATGAAAAACAAGAAGCTGTCTTTGACTCAGATCAAACTTATTTTCCTTCACCTCGGCAAGTTTACCCAGAGCCATCCGAATAAGCGCTTCCTCTGAAGGACAGTCCATTTTTGGAATAGTAAAAGTAGTCTTGTTCATTACCCAATCTCGCAGAGTATCCCTACTCTATCACGCCTTCTCTTGGTCGGCTTAGTCTACTCAAAAACTTCAACGGACAAAGGAACTGTTCGAAGCTGTCCTTCATCAATGAACTGAATCCAAATCTTGTAAAAGCCTGCTTCTGGGAAAGTTGTATGCAACATTATTTGGTTTTCAATTCCATGATCCATCGGATGTGTATGGATCAATGAATGAGCATCGCTAGGCGTGATAACAACATGTGCCTTCTCGCCAAGATATGGTTCAAGAACGGGCGTTGTTCCATCAGTTCTGGTAAATGTGACATTGGGCATAGCCTCTCGGCCAGCACGAAATCTTGTACCCGATAGTGTGGCGACGGATAATCCGTCTGAACCGCTGCGAATATCAGTGAGGACCGGTGGTACGGGGTTTGGTTCACTACCGTTAACGATAATCAGAGGAATGTTTGAAATGAAGTCGTGGTCGCCGTCTCTCAACTGGCCCTGTGCCCACATCAAATAGTCGCCGCTACGTGCAAAGGTTGCTTCGACAGACCATTCACCGTCGGCATACTCCGGATGTATATGTTGAAATTCGCCCAAACCTTTGTCGAATACAAATACGTGAAGAATCTTTTCGTGGACGACATTCAAGTCCGTATCAGTTACAGCCACTTGCTCCTCGATATTTGTTAGGTCAAAGCGGATTGTAGTAGTCGACGCTTCAAGTTCGCTTGGTGACCTTAAGTTAACTTGAACTCTTTCGTTTACGCCTGCTCCGTCGGCCCAGCACAGACTAGAGATTACGGCTGTTGATAAAATAATGTTTCTCACAAATTCCTCCTCTGCACCGTTAATTTACTCCTAGACCTCGGACAATTTAAGTCGCAACGAATTACCGATCACCGAAACTGAGCTGATGCTCATTGCTGCTGCGGCAATCATCGGACTTAATAACAGACCAGTTAAAGGAAAGAAAACTCCTGCCGCTATAGGCACACCGGCGAAATTGTAAATGAACGCAAAGAAAAGATTCTGACGGATGTTACTGATCGTAATCTGACTCAACTTGCGCGCTTTCAAAATCCCATTCAGATCGCCTTTTACAAGTGTGACCGCTGCGCTTTCCATCGCGATATCAGTGCCCGTGCCCATAGCAATCCCGACATCGGCTTTTGCTAAAGCAGGCGCATCGTTAATTCCATCTCCAGCCATAGCAACAACCTTACCTTCTCCTTGAAGCCGTTTTACAACTTCAACTTTCTGCTCAGGTAAAACTTCTGCGATAACTTCATCAATGCCAACTTTTCTCGCCACTGCCTCAGCCGTGGTCTTGCTATCGCCAGACAGCATTACTACGCGAAGTCCGGCCTCCCTTAACCCTTTGATCGCTTCAACAGTGGTGGACTTAATTGGATCAGCAACGGCGATGAGTCCCGCTGGTTTACTGTTGAATGCTACAAACATTACGGTTTGCCCGTCTGCTCGAAGTTGTTCGGCTTTAGCGAGAAGTGAGCTTGGATCAACTCCAAAAGATTCAAGAAGCGCACGGTTACCTAGTAGAACCTTCACTCCTTGCACACTTCCCATAACGCCCTTGCCCGTTATCGACTCAAAATTTTCTACTGCGGATGGAGACACTCCCTTTTCAGAAGCTCCAGACAAGATCGCTGCTGCAAGTGGGTGTTCACTACTTTTTTCCAACGACGCAACTTTCATCAACAAGTCAGATTCTGAGACAGCGCCTTCTGTAAAAATGCTTGTGAGTTTAGGCTTACCCTCGGTCAGGGTTCCTGTTTTATCGATCACTAACGTATCAACCTTTCGCAGATGCTCAATAGCTTCGGCATTCTTAAACAAAATTCCCATCGTGGCGCCTTTACCCGTTGCAACCATAATCGACATTGGCGTGGCGAGTCCCAAAGCACACGGACAGGCGATAATCAGAACCGCAATTGCATTGATAATCGCGTAGGTCATCGACGGTTCAGGGCCAAAAATCGCCCATGCTGCGAATGTGATGAGTGCAATGACAATAACAATCGGAACAAAATAACCGGACACTTGGTCGGCAAGTTTCTGAATAGGAGCCTTACTTCTCTGAGCCTCGGAAACCATGTGAATAATTCTAGAAAGAAGCGTGTCGGCACCCACCTTTTCAGCGCGCATAATAAAACTGCCAGTTTGGTTTACCGTAGCTCCAACAACTTTACTTCCCGCGATTTTCTCTACAGGAATTGGCTCACCGCTCACCATAGATTCGTCGATTACTGATCTTCCTTCAGTAACAACTCCGTCCACAGGGACTTTCTCACCTGGTCTTACTCGAAGCGAATCGCCAACGACAACCTCAGTTAGCTCGACATCTTTCTCCGTTCCGTCTGGAAAAATTTTCCGCGCAGTTTTCGCGGAAAGGCCCAGAAGTTTTCTGATTGCTTCTCCAGTTTGATTTCTCGCACGCAGTTCTAGAACCTGGCCAAGTAGAATTAAGGTTACAATCACAGCAGCGGCTTCGAAATAAACTCCGACTTGACCATGATGCCCTCTAAACGAATCAGGAAAAATATTCGGAAACAGCAGCGCCACAACGCTGTAAATGTAAGCAACACTTACGCCTAGTCCGATAAGCGTAAACATATTGAGAGACTTATGCCTTACCGATGCTACGGCCCGCTCAAAGAACGGCCAAGCGGCCCAAAGACACACTGGCGTGGCTAGAAAGAACTCAAGCCAAATCCGAGTGCTAGGATTCATAATCGCTGACAAGGGTTGTCCGGGGATCATGTCGCCCATTGCAAGAATTAGAACCGGAATTGAAAGTGCCGCAGAGATCCAGAACCTCTTTGTCATGTCTTTCAATTCGCTGTCATCAATGGTGCCATCCGCGACTAACGGCTCAAGGGCCATTCCGCACTTTGGACAACTTCCTGGGCCAATTTGGTTAACTTCCGGGTGCATTGGACACGTATAAGTTTTCGTATCGGCCGCAGCTGTTTTGGCATCGACGGGTTTCTTATCTAAATACTTCTGAGGATCGGATTTGAACTTTTCTAGACATTTAGGATTACAAAAATAGTAAGTGTTCCCGTGAAGAGAATGTTTGAGTTGGGTATCGGAGCTCACCTTCATCCCGCAGACCGGATCAATCTGATCTTTAATCTTTGGTTGGGCTGGAGCTTCTTTATGCGTTTCGCAATGAGAGCAATTTTTCATATCTACAAGCATACCCCCTAGGGGTATGCTTGGTCAATGTTAAGTTTGGATGTGTGCCGCAAGGGACCAGCGCACCGTCCTAGAGGCTAGTTACAGCTCTTGCCCCAGGTGTTTGCGGTACCGTCGCCGATGCCTAAATGAAGTCCAGTGCTACCGTAGTAGCCAAGTGCTCGTAAGCGGCCCTGCCTTCTCCAAGTGCAGAGCTGTTTGAAAGCTCGTTCCATGTGTGACATCGAGCAGAATCGTACGTCAACTGAGGTACCGAAAGGGTGTCGGCCTGCAGCCCCACCCACGTTGGCGTTGTACGGCTCGGGTCTCCACCAGTTGTAAATAAGACTTACGCAAATTCCGAGGTCTTCCAGTTCTTCTACAAGTTGCACGGCCTGGTATGCGTTTTTCCAAGTGCTGGAGCTTGGGTGAACCAATTGATGTGGACGGTTATTACCATAGGTACAACGGAAGGTGTTGATACTTGAGGGGTTTGGACGCATTACTTCCTTACACCATCTTGAGTTACCGGTTTTTGCGTAGCAGCCTTCAAGGAACTCAGCTGCGTGCTGATTACCATGATCAACTTCTTTAAGTTGCGAGGCACTAGCGGCACGGCATGCCGCTCTGTCACTTCTCATATTGAACTCCTCTTCGTTGTGCTCATCTGCGCACGATGCATCGTGTGCTACATAGCCTTGCTGATAAAAATTATGCCGACTGTTTGCGTCCGCGACCAGTGTGACGAGAACAGCGATAGTTGGAATTATAAAAAACTTTTTCATTTGCTTCTCCTGTGCAGCCACAGAGCCAATCTCTGCGACTAAACATTCATCGGAAGAGCAAGAATGATTTTGAGGGCAAAACTGCGCGCGGAAGCCGGAGCATTGTTAAACGTGAGCAGTCTGATAAGTGACTTAAGTGTTTTTAAGCTTTTGCACTGTCTGCAGATGAACAAAGTGCCGAGCGCAAGATTGCATAGGCCATGATCAGAAAACCAAAACTGAATATTGAGCCGCAAGCGATGGAGAGCCATTCGAAGTTTGGCGAAACTTCTTTTAAACCCCACCACGAAAAGACATCAAAAACCCCGGCCCAGAGCGCCGCAATGGGAGCGAGTACCGTGGGTACAAACTTCCTGCCTGAGAGTTGCACGAGGGCGGCCAGAATGAAGTACATAGTAGCGTGCGCAAAAAGGTGAGCGTGACTAAGAGAAAATAGCCGCCCCCTCCCCATGACTTCAAAGTAAGACATGGTGGACGCATTGGCCACGAGGGTATTGTAATACACAGAACCCGCAGCGAAAGCATGTGTTAACGCGTAGCCAGCGAGCAGCGGTAAAGTAGCGACCCTCAGAGCTATCGGCAAGTGACCCATTCGCATAGCACTACCTTGAGGGGTCGCTGCGGACAGCCTTTTCCAAATTCGAACCGAGAGATAAATCGCTAGGAAGAATAATGCCAACGCAACAAGTGGAATGACGTAATCTCTTAAAGGCTCTAATTCGCGAGCAGCATGCGCCGCTGCGTTTTCGAGATTAGCAGAATCAAAATTGAGTTCGCCTTCTGTTCCTTCAGCCATTTACTTTCCCCCGCCAAACACGATGTTCATAAGGGCTAGACTTCGTTTCGCAGAATCCAAAAGAAGTTTTTCTGATTCTGTTTTCGGCGCAACGCTGGAAAGTGTCGCTAAATCTTTATCTTTTAATGTAGCCGCATATTGCGAAGGATCAGAAAGCCCCTTCGATAGACTAAATATTCTCGCATCTTGAATCTTACCGTTGGTACCAACAGCGATTCCCGACGTGATTGAAGTTTCTCCAGATTTCGATGTCATAAGCTGAGCGACAGATACCTTCTTCCCACCCTTCAAGGCGAAATAAAAAGTGGGTACTTTATCATCGTCGTTTACAGAACCGCCAGTCTTTGTTCCTAACGATTGAGACTGATTTGCATTCAAAGCACCCTCAAGAGCAGAAAATTTCTCCGCAGACGGAAAAAGTTCTTTGAGCTGCTTTTCTGGAATATAAATGCCGCCCACGTTTGCCAGCCAGTCGCCTGCAGCTGTTGGGGTACTGTCTTTTTTGCCAGGGTTCGACCTGGCCAGAATTTCTTTGAGGTTAGGAATTCCATCTTCGTCTGAATCCCGCTCCTCAATCTTCGCAAAAGCTTGGGAGTTTCCCCCGGAGCGAAGAAACGCTTTTCCATAGCTATTCGGCGCCGAGCCCCCACCCTGAGAATGGCAGAGCAAACAACTTACCTTATAGCCATACTTCCCCTGAAAGAGTCGGGCGCTAGCGGGAAGTGCTAAAGCTAGTTTTGCGCTGATGAAGATCAAAGTTGCTAATAAAATTCTCTGCGTTCTCATAAGTTGTACCTCTACATATTGTGGCCAGCGTGCGGATCAGAACTTACCTTCACTGTGCCCAATCCGATTTTGAGTGGCGTATCTAAAGACATCTCGCCCTTTGGCGGGTTGATGCGCTTTGCTTTTAGTTCCAAAACCGCGAGTGATGTATCGACGTTCTTAGGAAGCTCCACATGAATTTGATTGAGAACTTTTTTATCAACAGTAAATTTCAATTCTTCTTTCTTGTCCCCGTTCACAAGAGTTGTGCTGACATTAAATTCAGAAACTGCAATGTCCTCGCCAAACTTATCGTAGAAGTACACCATGAGCATACCGCCTTTGCGCAGTACCTCGAAATGGCTGTCACCGAGCATATGAACTCGACCACCGTATTTAGAATCGTGGCGGTGCGGAATCTTTAGCTTCGGCTTTGGCTTCTCTGCAGAAAATATTAGTCCGACCGGACCGATGCTCAGAAGAAGTGCAATAAATTTATTTTTCATAATTCCTCCCATTTTCCATTAGCTCTTTATAAATAGCGCCATTATTTCACTAATTTTTTGTTTACGATCCGCTTCACTTCCCGCTTTAGCGGCATCGTTTATGCAATGTCCGAAATGAGTTTCGAGTACACTTGCCTCTAGGGATTTTAGAGCTGCGCGCGCTGCCCTAATTTGCGTGATGATGTCAGGGCAATACCTACCATCGTTGATCATACGCTCGACCCCTTCAACTTGGCCCTTAACCCGTCGCAAACGATCAAGTTCTTTGCGGTGACAAGGTACGACTTCGGGCGTAGTTTTTCCTTGAACTTTTTTCTTCGCCATTAACTCACCCTTTCTTGGCAAGCTCCATTAAACCTTTTGCTGTGGGCTCGACAAATTTTAAACTATTTGCGTCTTCAAGTTTAAGTTTTTTACCTCGTTTTGAAATCGCTAAAATCTTTCCTTCGGTATCGACTGCGATGGCATATAAAATCTCCTGCACTTCGATTTTTCCGACCATGGCTTTCACCTTTCCATCGGGAGTATTGACCTTGTAGATTTCTACTGAGCGACCATCAATATTTTGAGTCGTCTTAGATTTTACATAGTCTTTCGGTAGAGGCTCTTTGAGGTCTTCAAAAACCACCAACATAGTCTTCCTAATAGTGTTGGGATCTTGGTTATGCGCTGACGCACTGAAAACAAAGGTAAAAATACTGAGTATGATTGCTGTAATCTTCCCGCTCATGTCTTATAAGGTATACCCATGGTGGGTATGCTGTCAAAAACTTTAATTTTTTATGACGCTGTCACAACCCGTGGAGTGGTCCGTATTAACCCGCAAGAAGAGTATTTAGTGACTATGCAAAAGTTCAACAGAGGAGAATCTATATGAAGAATAAATTAATTTACAGCCTGGCCCTAGGGAGCCTCTATTCCATCACCGGAAATGCAGAAGAGATTCTTCGTGGCCAACCAACTTTTGGTAAAAACTATGAATCCGGTCTCGTGCAAAACTTTCTTGTCGCACAAGTAAAGGGAAAGAAAACCGAAGAAGCAGTTAAAGCGCCAGAAGGAACCACGCCCAATAACACTACAGCGACGGGCCTAAATTTTGATGCGCCAAATTTGGAGCCTAAAAAAGATGATCAAGGAACTTCGATAGGCCCCATCAATAACCTAAACTTCGGTGGAGCTCTTGATATGCGAGCTTACTTCCCGCAAATGAGCGGACCTACAGAGGAACATATGGGCTTCGGGGCGCTTGATATACATGTGGCCGAACTATTCCTCACGACAAATATCGGCGATCACATATCAATTCTTATGGAGCAGTTGTTAGTTACTAGCAAAATGGGAGACACAGTCGGCCAAGATCACGGGTTTGTTTATGCAATTTTTTCAAGCTTACCCGGATTACCGGAAGACATGGCATTCAAAATCGGACGCCTACGCAACCGTTTCGGTGTTGATGCAAGGCTCGATTCACCTGCAAACGTTCTAAGAAGTCCGGTTTATAAAACGATTGGTGTAATTACAGATAAAAGTTTGGAAATGTCGGGTGAACTTGGCCCGATTGAATATTCTGTGGCAGTGCTCAATGGTGTCGACACTCTAACCGTACCCGTAACGACAACTGTTCCTGGTGTAGAACCTGAAGCTCATGCAGATATAAAGAATGGATCAAAGCCAGTCATAGCGAGACTTGTTGTAGATCCAACGGACTGGTTATCTTTCGGTGCCTCGGGATTTACGGGAAGAGTTTACCCAGTTTATTCTCACTACGGCTTTGCGATGCATGACATGCTCTTTAACGGACATACTGACGAAAGTACTCTTGTTTACAAAAACCGCGCTGCTATCGACGCGAAGCTGAGCCTGGGTTCAAAAATCGATTTATTCGCAGAATACGCGATGGGAACTGATCGTCAAGGCGGCCAGACTTTCGATGTGCGGAGCTATTACGGACGAATCGATTATCGCTTTGTGCCCGAAAAATGGACCCTTCAAGTTCAGTACGAATTTTTTAATGATGGCCGCGACGTTGTAATCGTCGACAACAAACCATACAACGACAATGGAAATTTTGGAGTTGCGCTGACTTATCACTTCAACGATCAGGCGCTCCTTCGCATTGCCGGTCTAGCAGACGACCGCGGATTGTTTCGCAGCAAGGGCGGCGATGACAAAGCACCCGAATACATGGCACTCGCACAGACGCTTCTTAGCTTTTAGAGGTAGAAGCTTTTGGAAGACTCTGACGAAAAGTTGATGGCTCTTTATTCAAGCGAAAGTTCCATAACGGCGTTTCGTACCTTATTTGAGCGGCATGAAAGACCGCTCTTTAGGTTTCTACATGGAAAGGGATCTCGGCTGGGCACATCAGTCATCGAGGATCTATTTCAAAAAACCTGGCTGAAGGTTCACGAAAAGCGGCAGTCGTATGACCCAGCTTACAAATTTTCCGCGTGGCTTTACACAATCGCGCTGAATAACCTTCGTGACTACATCGACTTGTCATCTGTGAAACTTGAAATAGACGTAGAGGATTTCTCCAAATTTTCTCTGCAGGCGACAGATGCCGAAACACAACTCGAAGCTAAACTGGATCTGGAGCGGATAAATCTCGCGGCCCAGGATTTAACTGCGATTCAAAGAGATGTACTGACGATGGTCGAGATCGATGGAATACCTCTCGCTGAAACAGCGCAAAAACTTTCAATTTCTCAGGATTCCGTAAGACAACACTTATCGAGGGCCAAGAAGAAATTACGGGCCGCAATAAACGAGGGAGAACAGTCATGACATCAATTCCTCCAAAGCATATTTCCGATAGTGTTCTGAATTCCATTTCGAAGGCTCTCGCAGAAGAGAAAAAACCTCGCATGTACCGGTGGAAGAAAGTCGCAGCATGGACAATCTCGGTCGCTGCCCTTTCTTTGATTCCATTTTTAGCAGTGGCTGATACAGAGAATAAACTTTGGCCGATTCTTTCGTGTGTGTTCTGGGTAAGCATGTTGGCAGTCGGATTCACTTTGTATTTCCGCCCTCAACCTAGACTTGCGGTACCCGGTTACTGGTCGGCATGGGTTTACGCAAAAGTAATTGTGGGTTCAACTCTTGGAACAATCATTACGTTCCTCGTTTGCCCGAGCTTTGCATTTGTTCCAACGAAACTAAGCTGGAACCCCTTTGAGCATTTAACAATGTCCCTTATGCATATGGGCGGTATGCGTTTGTGTATGCTCTTCTGCGGATTTCTTTTTTCTGTACTGATTTCTGTGTTCGCATTTTCGACCACTGCTCGAGTACTCGCAAGAACACGAGTGCAAAAACTAATTCTACTCGCCGGACTTGTAGTCGCGGCACAGTTACCGATTCTCGCATTTCAGGTCTTCGCGGAGGCGCTAAGACCTACGGCATTATATTGGCTGGTAGGCGGGATCGTAGGGGCCTTCCTGGGCGTTTTGATCGTGAGCAGGATTGGTCTGCGTCGGCTAAGTTAGTTGTCACAAACCATCCGGCCTCCCGTAGTACTAGGTAGGAGGCTACTACATGAAAAAGTTAACACTGTTCCTTGCGATTCTGATTAGCGGAACTTCTTTCGCGCAAGCGAAGGCCGAAAAGAACTGCCACGAAGGGCATGCTCAAGAAGCCAGCAGCAAAAAGACCCAATTTGAAAAAATTGAGCGCAAACAACCCCTACCAAGCGAACGAAGAGCCAATTAAAGTGGCGTCGTCAGCAGCAAGCCAGAGTGGAACTTATCCTTTCGCTTTGGCTTGTCGATCAGGAGGGTAATAATGCAAACAGTAATAGAAAAGTTCAGGCCACTAGTGCTTCTCAGCATCGTTGTCGTCGCCTATGGCGCGACCGATGAAGTAACTCAAGTTGAATTGAAAATTGATCGCATGATGTGCGGAGGTTGCACGTCTAGAGTTAAAAAATTAATTGAATCACAACCTGGTACAAGCAATGTATCGGTACGATTAGAAGATCATCGCGCATCCTTCTCGTGTAAAAAAACCAAAGGCTCAGAATGCGATTTGAATAAAATTGTTAAGAGCCTTCGAAAAATTGGCTTCCCGCCCAAAGTCGTGAGCAGGTAGCCAATAATTTTTCCAATCCCTATCTAGCTCGCCCAGACTTATCGTTTTTAGCGATCCAATCCTGCAAAGTTTTAATTTCCTTTTTCTGTGCCGCGATTATTTCCGTCGCCATTTTCTTCAGCATCGGATCTTTGCCATAATCTAGTTCCATTTGTGCCATGTCGATTGCGCCTTGGTGATGAGGGATCATCATTTTAGCGAAGTCGACATCCATATTGCCGCTCGATTTTACGGCATGCATATCATCCATCATTTTCTTCATGCTGGTCTGCATTTGGCTGTCCATGCCTGAGTGCCCAGCCCCATGGGTTGTCTTCTGAGCTGCGACGCCCACCAAAGCACAAAAAGCTGCGCCCAGTATGCCAAGACGAGTAACTGTTGAAATTCTCCTAATCGTTGTAAACATTTGTAGTTCCTCCTTCAGGCAGTACATACCCCTCCCGGGGTATAGTCAATTTACTTATTACTCGCGTCAGCTGTCACAAATCTCCACACTGCCCGTATATACTTTTAGAGAGGTAAAATGAAAAAACTTTTAAAGAGCCTTGGATTTTTTGCTGGCGTGTCTGGATCGATCGCGGCCTCGGCCGCTACCTATAATATCTCAGTCGAAAAGAGCGGCTTCGTACCTTCCTCAATCGACGCAAAAGCCGGCGAGGATGTGACTCTAGTGGTTACTCGGAAGACTGACTCCACTTGCGCCACTTCGATCCAAGTACCAAGCAAAAAACTTTCTTACGAACTTCCTCGTGACAAGCCGGTGACCGTAAAGCTCGGAAAGCTTGAGCGGGGCCAAGTGGATTTCGGTTGCGGAATGAACATGATGATTGGCGGAGTCGTTACGGCTAAGTAAAACCGGTGCACTTTATCCTTTCATTACCGCCAAAAGTAAATCGAATTCTTTTTGGTCTAAAGTCTTATTTTTCAAGAGACCCAAACAGTAATCCTCCAGGCAACTTGCAGTCGCACCATTACAATTTGAAATTTGATTGAATTCTTCTAACGCATCAGAATCACAACTCAAAAAAGTTGCGGATTCTGTATAGCAAGCGGAATAGCCTGCCGTTCGCCCTCATTAATTGCAGCATCCTTTTCAAGTTTGTAATGAGCCTCCAGTGCAGGGGTATCGAAACCGTCTCCATACTGTATAACCCGCAACGTAATAGGATGAGTATTATTCGGATTATAGGCAAGTTGATTTATTAATTCAGCCAATTCAGGATATTCACGCTCTATTCGATGTGGTCGCTGAGTAAGCTCTTGAAAAATTTTTGTCGGAATCTCAACTTCAATTAGACTTTTGTGAAATACTTTATTCAGTAGACTAGCTCTAAATAACGCTACAAATACATTGGCATCCGACACAATCAAAATCATTACAGGGCGGCCTTAATTTCAGCTTCTGTTTCGTCTAATATTTTAGCTGCATCAAAAAAACCTATCAAACCTTTCCTTAGTGCAATAAGTGCCAGCTCTTTCAACTGATCCTTTAGTGTTTTATTGAATGTAAAATAAACATTGGGAGAATAATTAAGCCGACCTGACTCAACCTCTTCACGTAATTGATTGAGAGAAAATCCTTTGAGCTCATTAAATTTATCAAAGGAAATCTTATCAATTCCTCTAAGACATAATGCCATCATGTAAAAGCTGACGCGAAATCTCTCGGTCAGTTCCACTATATGATGTGGTTTAATTTCTTTAACGAGAGACAGTCCCATTTCATCAAAGACTCGCCTTAAAACGTCTTCAGGGACAAGTAACTCCTGGGCAAACGCATCGGCAATTTTTTCATCCAGATTTTTTTCTCCGACGTCACAATTTGAAAGAGAAAACGTTTCTCGCAAAAGCGGGAAGCGTTTTTTGTTTCTTGAATCTAAAGGCTTAACCCTATAAAAACTGAATAGATGAAATGTCCATGCAGTTCTAATCTTAGTTTTTCAAATTGCTGCGAAAAGATTTTAAAAGGAAAGGCTAAAGCAGAAACTGCCGAGAGTTTAATGCGATCTCGCTATACTGCCTATACCTTAGCGGACATTTCTTATTTAGAGAAAACCACCGCTCCTGAATCTAGGTCGGATTTTGACCATGACTCCACTCGCAAATGGGCCGAAGAATCCAAATGGATAGGCTTAAAGATAATAACAACCGAGGCAGGTCAAAGCTCAGACAAAAAAGGAATCGTGGAATTTATCGCCAGCTTTGAGCAAAATGGAAACCCAGAGGAACATCACGAACGCTCTCGCTTTCGCAAAGATGATAATGGCCAGTGGTTGTTTATCGATGGTGAATCGCTTTCTCCCCAAGCCACTCTTGTTCGAACAGAAGCAAAAATTGGTCGTAACGACCCCTGTCCTTGTGGCAGTCAAAAAAAATACAAGAAATGCTGTGCTGATTAAAAAGTAGACCCTAGACTCGGAGAATATGCGAATACGGCAAATGGGGTTTTCTTCGAGACTTAAGGCGCACAAGAAATTGCTAACGCTGGAGACACTCAGTTTTATTGTGGAATACTTGGTGGACCGCAATGCACGGCAGGCAGCCTTGCGATGTGGGATTCCTGAAACCTATGCCACTCGACACGGAGCTTGGCTCAAAAAACATCCTCTAGTTGTGAGAGCTCTCGAACCCGATCTTGACGACAGGGATTTAAAAAAACTGCAGCGAGAAATGGCAGAGATTTATAAACATATGGATAACTGCAAACGGATATTAGGACTGGACGATGTTTTTACCTAGGATTTTTGAATTATTGATTTTCGTCTTTTGAGCCACCCACTCGTCGGAGTGTGTGCAATTGGTCCAACAAGTGAAGGATAATACCAACACCCTCATCATTAACCGAAAAATCATTTTTTAATTCTAGGATAAATCGTATTCTCATTTGGTCTTCTTCATCAAATTTTCCTGAATCGTAATCTACAGGATCGATCCATTCGCGCTCTACAAAAGCCACTATTGTTTCGCGTGGAAGTGAAAGCTGTATGCAAATTTCTTCTAAAGTATACGTGCTCATGTATTTGTTTCTCCTCTAGATTCTGATCCTTTTGCACCAGTGTTCTCGCTCCACTCTCTTACAAGTGAATCTAATTTGGGGTCTGGAGGATCGGGCAACATGACCTTTAACTTCACAATGTGGTCGCCCCTAATACCCTTATCTGAAGGAACGCCTTTTCCACGTATGCGAAGTTTTGTTCCGGTATTTGAGTGCTGTGGAACGTTCAGCATTACTGAGCCATCCACAGTTTGAACATTTAACTCACCACCCAACAGAGCAACTTGAAGCGATACAGGCACTTCGCTTTCTATATTATTTTCGTTTCGAACGAAAACATCTGAAGGTCGCACAATAATTTCAACATACAGATCACCCGCGGCACCGCTCCCCATGCCTGGGCTTCCTTGTCCGGCAAACCTAAGCTTTTGCCCTGTTTTAAATCCCGGAGGTATTTTTGTTTGTATCTTTTTTCCACCCGGAAGGCTTAAAGTTTTCTCAGTGCCCAAAATTGCATCTCTGAAATCAACTTCCATCGTGTATAGAACGTCTTGCCCCGGCATTGAAAAAGTTGCACCGCTACGTGCACCACGCCCACCCGCACCGCGTACATTTCCAAACATGGAATTCAAAAAATCATCGTCAAAATCTGATGAAGCAGAGTACCTCGCTCTCGGCCCGCCTTGAGTGTGTTTATAATACTTCCTAGCCGCCTCAGCCTGTGCGGCCTCTTCGAGTTCGCCCTTATCAAACTTTTCCCTGTTTTCTGCACTCCCCACAAGATCATAAGCTGCGGTGATTTCTTTAAACTTTTCTTCGTTTGCTTTATTTCCCGGATTTAGATCTGGATGATGTTTTTTAGCAAGCTTTCGATATACATTCCTGATTTCGTCTTGAGTTGCAGTTGCACTCACACCAAGTACTTCGTAGGGATTTCGCATCATTCCCATTTTGCTCCTGTATTTTACTGAATCAAGAGCCCTTCTTCTTTGAGACTCATCAGAAGCGCACTTACATGATCTACATCAGGTTTTTTGATGCAAATTGCTTACCCTTACACTCGCTACTTACTTTAGCCCTTGAATAATTCTTGTAACGGTATCAAGCCGTGGATTGCCATTAGGAGACACTGCCTCGTAAAAAGTTCTCTTGCTTAATCCAATTTTCTTCAGCGCTCGCGTTGTGTTGATCGCTTCGTAATGTGCTTTTACAATTTCCTTAAAAGCATCCATGTCACCTTCCCACAGACACTGAACAAGGGCTTTTGTTATAAAGTCTACACTACTGAGTCTTTTATCCGGATCGTGACTCGTTGCCTTGATTCCTTTTTTCAACTTCACAACGGGCATTGAGTTAAGTGAGAAGTTTTTTTGCTTTTTTGATGTCTTTATCTTGGCCATTTTTAATAGTGCGGTATATTGCACCATTTGTCAAGACACCCCCTCCCTCATACGTGGAAGATAAGCTGCCATCTTCTTGTGACCCAAAACTTTAATCGCCTCTAACTGATTATGTGCGCGACATCTCAATCGCAAATTTTCTTCTGTTGAGCTACCACCCATTGCAAACGGCTGAATATGATCGAACTCAAGGCCATGTTTAGAGGTACATCTTCTCTCAGCACCCTCAAAAGTACATTGCCCCTTATCTCGCTGCCACACGCGACGTTTCACTTCTTGCGAAATATATCGAGTGTTGCTTTGAGAATTCTTCGTCTGAGGATCTTTCACTTCCAGCGCTGGGGCCAAACCCTTCGGCGCTTTCGGCCTTACCCGCTCCAATGCTTTTGTAACAGCAAAGGCAAGGACCTCCTTAATAGACGCATGAGGATTTCTGTGCGCCATAATCCCCCTCAGCTCTTCTATTTCTTTTAAAAGCTTTTCATCTACTAAGATTTTAAGCTCCGTAAGTGTTTGCGTCACGGGCCGGAGCTTTTCTGGCATCAACTTTTCAGGATGTGAAGAACAGCTTAAAAGCTCGCGCTCTACTTCGCGAGTTGATTTATTTTCTAGATTTGAAAGTATGCTTTTCTTAACTTCCAAACTTTCGGTTTTCTCTTGTCTAAAAAAAGTCTGCGCTTGCGCTAAAGCACACAAAGACAACACTCCACTCTCAAGTTTCTTTTCCATCTCTGGCAGAGTGTCCAAAAGACGCATGCTCGCAATTCTTCTGTGTGCTGCTCCGTTTGAATACTTCAACTCTTGCACGGCATATTCGTAAAGACTCGAAAACCCTAACTCCGCATACAAATGCCTACGCTCAATTTCTCGCAAATGATGCAATACCGAAAGCGTGATCTCACGCTCATTGCGCGCCAATTCCTGAGTTTTTATTAACAAAGTTTTGTTGTCTATTTCACTCAATTTCATAGACAATCTCATACCATACAATTGTATGGTATGCAACTGTTAGCGCGTATAACTAAACTCCGTTCCTATGCGCTCACTATGCGCAACCAACGCACAAGCTCTACCATAGCGAGCGTGTCTTGCTTGCAGTATTCAATCATGGCTTTTTTAAGTTTTGATTTTTCTTTGAGGTCTGTACTCTGGTCAATCAAGCGAAGGTACGCTCGCTGCGCAGCCGAACCATCACCCACTTCGAGCTGATCGTAAGATAACTTTTCTCCAATCAACGCCGGCGCAATTGCTTTGATACTAAAACTTCCCGCAAAAGCATTGTCGTACACATGGGCTCTAAATATAGGTAAGGGATCGACAAGGCGATCCACAATATTATTTAGCTTTTTAGAATATTCGGGATATTCCGCGGCAAGTCGCCGCATCACGCCTGCCTCAAACCCTTTGTTGTAAGAAACCACACTCCCTACGTCGCCCACAGTAGCCAATAAACTCTCAATAAGATTTATCCTTGGGTCCTTATCTTCTGAATTTAAAAACTCAAAGTGTGTAAGCTCGCCCTGCTTAGTCTCTACATGACAACTAAACTGAAATGGAATTTGCATGTACGGCCCCGTGTCTTTGTATTTAGGAATAGCAAAAGCAATTGTTTCAAAATCCAAATAATAGAGAGGAAAAACCCATGCCGCTATTTCGCTTTTTATGGCCTTCGTATCTATATGCCTCTTCTTTGAAACAAAGCAATCAACGGCTCTCCTTTGAACTGCACTCAATTTTGCATCTTTTAAATCACTTAGATTGAGAATACCTTTTTCGTAAAAGGCCCATCCCTTTTGTCCCATCCCAGGCAAATCAAAGACACTCAACTCAGGAATCTTCTTTTCTTTCCAGCAATGCTCTTTAAAAGGGCATTCATATGGATCATCGCAATGCGGACCAATATTTATATCAGGCACAGTTTTAGCAGCTAAAACATTCTTAATCGCTTTTACTTTTTTAGGCACTTCCCCCTTTAGGGCTAAAACCTCTTCACTCACATCAACAAGTTCAAATAAATCTTTTAGATTTGGAAAGCGACAATCGGAATTTATATGCATTAAATGGTACGAAGAAACTTTCAATCCCGAATTTTCTGCCACCCATGCTTGAATAGCCATATCGTTTAAGTGCACATCCTTAACGCTCGTAGAGGATTTAACTTCGATAAGTTTCCACTTCGCAGACTTCTTTTCTTTATGAAGGATATCCACCTTCACTTGAACATTCTCAAAGAAAAATGTCGCCTCATAAATTGTGTGCGCGCCCGCTTCCATAGCCGCTTTGGTGTCGGCAAAAGCTTGCGCAGGATCTCGTGGCTGTGCCGCGATTGTAACCCCACCCGGAAACATCCCTTGCGCAGCAAGTCCCACTTCATTGCCCGTATCAAAAATCGCTTGCTGCGTCTCAGACACTTCGGGCTCCAATTCTGGATGATGCACGCTCAAGTACAAGCTCTTATGGCACTGCATTCCACGAACGATTTTAGACTTACTTAAATTTTTAAAGCTCATGCACCAACACCTACTCATAATCTTATAAGCAAAGTCTGTGTCACATAAGGACACACACAATCAAAAAGGCGTCAGAGACCTTTTTGACAAGCCTCCGCTACCTTTTCAACACCCACCCCAGCGCTGGGGAATTATTACTTAAAGTCTTTAATGTTTCTTATTTCTTGCTCTGTAAGCTGAGACAAAATGCTTTGAATAATTTTTTGATCTTCCAAAGGCCAGAACTTTACTGCTCCTTTTGGCGGAGAAACTTGAATAGGTTTTTTAAGCGCAATGATGTTTTCAAAAACATAACCAAACTTACTCACATACCACTTCTTCGTTTTTGCAGTAACTTGCTCTTTTGTAATAACATCCACCACCTCAACAATGCCCACAATAGCCCCGAGTGGAACCTCAGACGACTTGATAGCAATTCCGTATAAATCTAAGCAGGCTGCAAAGCGCCCCTGATCAACAGTCTTGGATGCATAAATCGCAATCGTGCCGCGCTTTTTTAAATTTTGACTTCTGTTTTCTACATTCTTAGCTTCGTGCACTACACAATGAGCCCACGGTTGAGCGATGTTTAAAACCTGTAAACTTTTAATTGTCATATGCCCCCTGACTTAACAAGTTTGCAGCTGATAACTTTAAAACTCAACACCACAGCTGTCAGATAACCTGTGACCCCGCAAGACACAGAAAATTCTTATGCAATAATTAAGAAAAAATATTTATGTTTTTGTCTGAGCACCGAATCTTATCAATGGCTCTAGTAGCCAAATTCAAAAGTAACTTTTGTAAGCCTCAAGCCATAGGAATAGAACTACACCAATGGATAGACGAAATTTTAAGAAGGCTTTTCTTGATGTAGCTTTATTACCCCAGCCAGCAGAGAAAATATTATTTCAGGCAAAAAACTTTAGAAAGGCTACGGACAAGTTGTTCGACTCTATAGGAGAAATATGTTCAGAGTGCGGGATTGTTGTAACAGACTTTAGAGCAAACGAATTCTTTCCCTCCCCGCTAGAAACAATTCCCAAACAAGGAATAAAGTTTGTCTTTGAAGACGAACTCTTGCTCATCGCTCCCGAAATTGTTCTCTTAGATAGAACCACTATGTATTTGCAGGTAACGGCACTTACCACAGGGAGCATGCTTCTTATGAAGGGCACCAATATCTACTTTAATCACTTGGCTCAGGAGTTTTACGGCGCTGACAAGAATGTAATGCAAGAAAGCGACTGGCTTTTGATGATTAAAGAGTGCTTACTTCCTCGTTCCAACCACGACCCAAAATCTGTGGCTTAAAGTAAATCAGCCTTAACAAACGTGTGTCCTCACGTGACACACGTACAGCAAATACTATTAGTATGATTCCAAAGCACGCCTATTTAACTTTAGACTTCTATATCAGCAAAGCCATTCATTACTTACTAGAACTTAGACGTAAGCGAAGGTCAAAGCTCATCAATGCCATTGCCACTGATGCCCTCAATAGCGCTGATGACAGATACCAACAAAAATACATCCCGCAGCGCCAACCTGTAAAAAGGAGCATTCAAAAAGATCCCGTCTTCTTTAGATTCTCCACGGATGTCACTTATGTGCCAGAAGCACTCACTCACATACAAAGCCCTTGGGACGCAGACCCCATGTCTACCCACTCTAAAATTGCACCACTCATTTACGAATGGAAACGCTTAGAGGATGTAACAACTCTTCCTACAAAACTACCCACTGAGGTCTCCCAAATTGCACTCGACACGCAAGTCGAAATTGCCATGCACATAGAAACACTCATAAGCCACTATAGGAATACCTAATGCCGAAAAGGCGCCAGGGACCTTTTTAACATTGCTCATAACATATTTTACCTCCCACCCAGCGCTGGGGCAGACTCAGTACCTTACCTTGTAAACTTTTTAATTAGCTTCCGATACTTATTGCTTGCGGCAATTTTGGGATATCTAGCAAAATAACTCATTTCTTTTCTAGAATTGTTACCAGCCTTTACGGCCTTTTCTATATATTCAACAGACAAGCCAAAGCTGCCGGCAATAGCAAGCGCTACTGCAATGTTGTAAAAGCAAGACCACTCCGTACATATCTTACTTAGGCTTGCTATCTCTTCGTCTAGTAGCTCAACGTCTTTTTCTATAGCTGCCACCAATGTGCAAGTAGATGCAAAAACTTGGTTGGAAAGTGTAGTCGAATTATCATCAGCAGCCGCGCAAGAAACCTTGAAACGCCCCAAAGCTTTTTTAAGATTATTCTCGTCGATTAAATAATACTCGCCAGCTATGTAGCAAGATGTAATCTGGCTTTTGGGAAACTTAAACCCTTTATCCAAACACATGTAGTCTGCAACAAGAGCTGTATTCTTCGTGTCTTTTTGATCAATGAAATAAACCAACACTTTCTCGCACGACGTATACTCACCATCAATGCATGCAAGCAGTTGCTGACTTGTTGCCTCAGGCAGCTCAGCAGCAAAAATCGGGGTTGTTAGAAGTAGTGCGCTTAGTGTGAGTTGGATGATTCTCATACAACTAGTATGAGAGGCAATCGTGTCACCAGAGGACACCGCCCTTGCCCACACACTCATCTATGCAGCTTTTTTAGGTTTATATTTATCCAAAATTAACGAATACGGACACCTAAGGGGCTAAGAGCCCTACCATGCTGACATTACGGACGCTAATATACATTTTTTCGTATACATTATATTGTATATCACAGCTAGTAGTGATACAATGGATAGTATGGCGCTTAAGAGCATCATCTGGATTGGAAACTCAAAAAAAGAGTTTTTGGAGTTTCCTGACAACATTAAGGAGGATTTAGGATACCAGCTTTACTTACTACAAGATGGGAAAGACCCACTCAAAGCTAGACCCCTAAAATCAGTAGGCGCAGGTGTATGGGAACTAAAAGAACAAGATGCAGCTGGTTGGTACAGAGTCGCTTACGTTCTAATTGAAAAAAGCGCCATACATGTCTTACATGCTTTTCAAAAGAAAACACGAAAGACTGAAAAGCTGAACTTAGCGCTTATAACAGCTCGCTATAAAAATGCTAAAGAAACCTTGAAAGGTAAGGGATAACGATATGAGTAAAAGTATATTTCACGAACTGGGATACGATGCCGAAAAAGCGTTCATGCTTGAGCTTAAGTCCAAAGTTCTTACAAGAATTCTTGAATCGGTAAAAAAATCTAAGCTCACCCAGCACGAACTCTCTAAGCTCCTTGACCAGCCGCAACCTAGAGTGAGCGAACTCTTAAACGGAAAACTTTCTTTGCTTAGCCTAGAAAAGCTTTTGGAATATTACAGAAAACTTGGCGGAAAAGTAGACATAGAGTTAAGCAAGGCCCCCAAACTCCCGAAAGCAGTTTAGCGAGAATTTTAAGACTTTGCGGCCACCCCAGCGCTGGGGCGCAATTAAATCTTGATTATCCAACACCCGCACACACTCATCTATGCAGCTTTTTTAGGTTTATATTTATCCAAAATTAACAACGCGGCTTTATTTACCGCATCCGCAAGCTCTTGCGGAGCTAGCACGGTAGCATCAGCACCGAGACTTAAGACCCAAGATACCAACTCAGAATTTATTTTTACTTCAAGCGATAGCGTATATTGATCGCCGTGCTTTTTAACTTTCTGCGATTTATGCCATTTGCGCTCAACCACATAGGGAGCCATGTTGCCCTCTAGCAAAAGTTCTACATTCGATAGCTTCCCCGATCCCACCAATCCAAAGTTACCTTCAAAGAATTGTTCGGGACTAGAAATCTTAGAAGCATAGGCACTCTCAAGCACCTTCACTGATTTAATTCTAGAAATCGAGAAAACTCTAAAGTCTTCTTTTGCAAAATCAAAGGCCACCAAATACGCGCCCGAATCGGCAAAGTACACACATTCAGGACCGAGTTCTCTTTTTACAGATTTACCCGCGCCATCGCCCGACGCTGCCACATATTCGATTGCAAGCTGAGAGCCGCTCGCACAAGCCCCATGAATGTCGTCCAAAAAAGATTTGGGCACCTTGCCCGCCCACTGCGACTTGGCCTTAAGTCCCACTGTTGAGCAAAAATTTCTCAAAAGTGTTGCTGAGTTGTCGCCCAGCATACTTTCAAACTTTTTAAAGAAAGTTTCTAACGAAGCATAGAATGTTGAGCCTTCGTAACTTTTTAAAGATTCCCTTGCCAAGAACAAAGCCAAAAGTTCTTCGTAAGTAACTACAACTTTTGTTCCAATGTTTTTAAGTCTAGATATTCTCCACGTGCCTGTGTCGGTGCCACTATCAGAGTTTTCCACGGGAAATCCACACCCCTGTATGGCATCTAAATCTCGATACACAGTTCTTCGAGTACACCCAAAGCCCTGATCGTTTAGTGTAGAAACTAAATCCTGCACGCGCAGTCCCTCAGACGAATGCTCTAACAAGCTAATGATCCTAAGAATCCTGCTTGCTTGATCGTTTCTAGACATTTCATTAATTATCGGAGTTCTATTTGGGATTTATGTTAATCCTCAATTAATCCAGGAATTCGAGCAATTCTAATTCGCAGCGATCCCGAGTTTCGTGTGCTCTCAAGTTCAACGCCAGCCGCCTTAATAGCGTCAAAATCCCGATACAGTGTTCTACGATCCACATCTGCATATTCCATCAATTCCTTAATTGTCAGCCCCGTCTTTTGAAACGCACAGAGCCTTATAAGAATACTCAAAACCCGTATAGGTTGATTGTTCCTAGGCATACTCATTCTTTTTCTCATGCGCATGTGTCGCAATAGGACACAGACTCAGAGACGATAAAAAGTGTCGTTTATTCCAATGTCCGGACAGTTAAGTTGAATTTGATTGCTAGAAGCTATACCAAATGCGCACGTTGCAACGGCAGGCAAAGCCCCACATCCCGATGAACTCACAACATTGAAATCAAGATACTCAAACAACACTCTTTCATCTTATCTGCAGCATAGAATAAATTTCGATTAATCAGCAGCCTTACTATCTAAATGGATAGTATTTATTTATATCCAAAGGCCAGACGGTCCCCATTTTTCTAAGTGCTTCATGAAGCTGAGTAAAAAAGGACATCAAAGCAAACTCATTCGAGCCAACCTTTAGTGAGCCATCGACTTTACTAAAACAACCCATTTCCAAACAACAACCGATGTTGATTTCTTTGTTACCAGTTAAAGGGGCTATATGTTCTTTGATTCTATCCTCGAAATTACTCCAACCTCTTGCGGCAAGGATACCTCCAAGAATCTGAAACCTATCCTTCTCATCCTTAGGTTCATATTTGCCGCCTGCATGATAGACGTCGTTATTTGTGCGCTTGAGAGAGCGAACTGACTCTATTTTTTGAGATGCATAATCAATATATTCTTTTTTTATCTCAGGTTTTACTTCAAATACAGCATAGACACTTTCAGCTGGAATATACTTCATAGCACCATCATTAAAAATAAGTGGAGAATATTGATTGTCGAAAATCACAATATCTATTTGCTGGCTCAACGATCCTTCATGGTCAACAACCGTGCCCTTTGAAACCGAGTATCTCTTAGGCAAATATTTACTTAAGAAAGAAATCCATTTTTCTTCTGAAATATCGCCCTTATCTGTTGGATGTGGCACATGGGCCAATATCCCCAATGACAATAGCATCTCAGCTTGAAGTTGCCTGAAGAGTTCTTCTAGATTTACTTTACTCATACTTCACCACACGATCTCACCCCATGTTTTAGCGTTGAGAGAATTAATCGCCATATTTCTAATCTGCTGTTTTTCAATCATAGACAAAGAGTCACTCAGGACATTATTTGTATTTCCTGGGTCATAAAAATCTCTTGTCACTATGTTATCTCTCACAAACCCCAAGACCTTCAAAAAGTTATCCGAAAGGTCAGTATTGTATACTCCACTTAGAGCTTCGATTGTCATCACCTCGATCAAGAGAGATGGAAACTCTACGGTGCGATTGTATCTCCACACCTTAGTAAGTTTAATTTCACTGATCCTATTTGAGCTGCACACCAAGCGAATATGTTCATCAATATTAGTTTTTTTCCACGTATCCTGACGGGACAAGTAGATACTGTGATCGTTAGTAGAATTTCCAGAGTGTCTTCTTGCCGGACTAATATCTATGCTTTTATTCATAAAATTTATGTTGATAGATACATTTTGTGGCTTAGCTTTAGGAAAGCCATTAGATTGTAAAAAATAAAGTAAACTTTTAAAAATTTCTTTTAAACCAGTATCCAAATCATTCCTGAGAGAAACTAAAAAATCCAAATCTGAATTTACATTAAGCCCAGTCCCCTTTGCCATTGATCCAGAGTTTTTCAGTTCAACAAAATATTCATGAGCCCACTTCTTAATCAAAGGCTCTAAATGCAAACGAGCAACGTAAATGTCTGATGTATTTGGCTGATATTTACTCAATATGCTAGAAAGATAAATTGCAGCTGACATTAAGCTGACATCCAATTTTTACAAAGCACTTCGGCCTGCTGAAGCACTGTCTGAACTGCAATATCCTGTAAATCTGGTGGGTATCCATACTTACGTAGAATCCGTTTTACTAAGACCCTGAGGCGAGCGCGGGCGGCATCTCGATGCGCCCAGTCCACCGATACGTTTTGCTTCAATCCAACGAGAACCTCATGGGCAATCAGCTTCAACTTATCGTCACCCATAACTTGAACCGCTGAATCATTCTCAGCTAGAGCGTCGTAGAAAGCGATCTCATCATCCGAGAGTCCTGATTCTTCTCCGCGTTTACGAGAGGCTCGAATGTCTTTAGCTATTCCAATCAATACTTGAATGACTTCAGCAGTAGTAAGTGCGCCTGCATGGTATCGAGCCACTGCAGCCTCAAGTCTTTCAGTAAAAGCGCGAGTCACCACTACATTAGTTTTGCTCTTTGACTTAATGTCGCCCTCAAGAAGTCTTCGGAGGGCTTCGAGAGCCAGATTCTTTTTATCCATGCTCTGCATTTCGTGTAGAAATTCATCGGATAAAATAGAGATGTCGGGCGACTTGAGCCCCGCAGCTTTCAGAATATCAACTATCTCTGTAGATACGATTGCTGAATTGATAATTTGGCGAATGGCTAACTCTTTTGATTCTCTGGACTTACCGGTGCCTCCAACACTTTTTACTAGCGCCTCACGGATTGCTTGAAAAAATCCGACCTCGTCTCGAATTGCCTGACCTTCTTTGCTTGATGAGGCTAACGAGTATGCAACCGAGAGAGCGAGAACAGCATCTTGAAACCTTCGGTGGGCTTTAATCTTAGCTTCAGGAGACTCCTCCTTTTTTGCCCATTGATTTTGCTTATCGAGAACCCATTCAAGCGCCTCAGCCATTATCTTGAGCCGAACGTCAGCCGTGGCACTCAGTGCCCGCTTGTGATCAAAACCGTGAAACATGTCGCAAACAATTTCATATTTCTCTTTGAGAACAGAAATCGCCTTCTGCTGGTCTACTCCTGTTTTTTCACGATCTTGTGGAGAATATGTATTCAGAGCACCTTTCAAATTCTGAACAATGCCGATGTAGTCCACAATAAGTCCCGCTGGTTTATCTTTAAAAACGCGATTCACGCGCGCAATAGCCTGCATCAAACCGTGGCCTTGCATCGGTTTATCGACATACATCGTGTGCATACTGGGTGCATCAAAGCCCGTGAGCCACATGTCTCTCACAATTACAATTTTTAGAGGATCTTTAGCGTCTTTCGCTCGCTTAGCGAGCAGCTCTCGTCTTTTCTTTTGAGGATTCCCGATATGCTTTTGCCACTCAAGGGGATCAGAGGCTGCGCCCGTCATGACGACTTTAAGCACACCTTTTTGATCATCGTCTGAGTGCCAACTAGGTCTGATTTTTACGAGTGCTTCGTATAGCTTGACGCATATGCGGCGACTCATACAAACAATCATCGCTTTGCCATCAAGGGCTTCAAGTCGCGCCTCAAAGTGTTTAACGATATCTTCCGCCACGGCATCAAGACGATTGTCAGATCCAACAAGAGCTTCAACTGTTGCAAGTTTTTGCTTTTGACGTTCTTTCTCAGATGGGTCATCAATATCATCGAGCTGTTCTTCGATGGCTGCATCTAGTACTGGCATTTGCTCTTCATCTAACTCAATTCGGGCAAGTCGCGATTCGTAGTAAATGGGAACCGTAGCTCCGTCTTCTACTGCGCGGCTGATGTCATAAATATCAATATAATTTCCGAATACCGCAGGTGTGTTTACGTCTGTTGCTTCAACTGGCGTACCAGTGAAGCCAATATAAGAAGCATTGGGAAGAGCGTCTCTTAGATACTTCGCAAAGCCATACTGCATCTGGCCAGTCGTGCGATTTACTTTGGCCTTAAATCCGTACTGAGTGCGATGCGCTTCATCGGCAATCACAACCACGTTCTCTCGGTCGGTAAGGCTAGACTGTTCGGAACCTGCATCTTCTGGAGAAAACTTTTGGATGGTTGTGAAGATCACGCCGCCAGCAGCTCGATTATTGAGCAGCGCCTTAAGCTCAGCGCGACTCTCTGCCCTAACAGGAACTTGTCGTATTAAGTCTTTGCATAGTGAGAATGTTCCAAAAAGCTGCTCATCTAGATCGTTTCGATCCGTAATAATGACAATTGTCGGATTCTTCATTTCTGAAGAGCGGATAAGTTGGCCAGAATAAAAAGCCATAAGATAACTTTTTCCAGAACCTTGTGTGTGCCACACAACACCAACCTTGCGTGAGCCATCGGTTTTAGTGGCTTCAATTGTTTTATCAAGTGCGGCAAGCGCGGCATGGAACTGATGGTAGCCAGCAATAATTTTTATTAGGCTCAATCCAGTTTCGCCAAAAACCGTAAAGTCTTTCATAAGACGCAAAAGACGAACAGGAGAAAGAGCACCCTCAATTAAAATGGGCTGCTCGGGATGGCCCTTGGGTAGAATGTCTTTACCGTCCTTGGTTCGCCAAGGCATAAAGCGCTCAAAATCGGCAGACAACGAGCCAATCCTGGAAATAATCCCGTCTGAAATAATTAAAACTGCATTTGCATGAAAAAGCTGGGGAATCTGTTCTTTATAAGTTTGAAGCTGGTTAAAAGCAGAGTCGATAGTCGCACTTTCGCTCCCTGGTGCCTTAAGTTCAATAACTCCAACAGGAAGACCATTTAAAAATAAAACAACATCGGGCCTACGATTACTCTGCCCGTTGATAATAACGAACTGCGAAACAGCTAGCCATTCATTAGACAATGGGTTCTCGAAATCAATAATCCGTGCTTTCGATGATGTGAGTGTGCCGTCTTTTGCAAAATACTCGACATCTACTCCGTCAGTGAGAAGTTGGTGAATTCTTCGATTTTCCGTCAACAGGTCTGGAAACTCTGATTGAGTAATTTTCTTGAGTGCGTCGTTGAGAGCTTCTTCGGGAAAATCTGGGTTGAGCTTTTTGAGAGAAGTAGCCAAGTTCTTCTTGAAAACGACCTCATCATGACTTTCACGAAGTGGCGCCGTTCCATCTGGGCCAACCTCTTCTTCATTTTTGAGAGTGTATCCAAGTGCATTGAGTTGACTTAGTAGAGATTCTTCGAGCTCTGCTTCACTTATAAAAGCCATTTTTATCTATTCCCCTTGAGAGTTCATTGATCGCAAGTTCAAAAACCTGCCTAGAAACGCCACGAATTTTGGCAAGCCCCAGGCATATGTGCATGGTGTAAACATCTTTATTCAGCATTTTGTGCCACGCTGGCGGACTTTGCCGCGGCCAAAGCCTCGACATAGGCTTCGCGATCTAATTGATACAATAGCCGACTTGGTTCTACGGAAAGCTGAATTATTTCTCCTGACGAGAGTCTGACTTCTATATCTAGGGAGCCGTCATCACTAACAACCGAACCAAGAGAAATGTTTTGATCAATCAAGTGGTGGCGAGTAACTAGCCGTTCATTTTCGTAGGGTTCCCGAGTTTTTACTAAATCAAGTTCAGCCTCCAGATACGCCTGATGTAAAAATGTAACTATTGCGTCAGCAGATACCAGAGCTGATCTGCGATGGTGCTCAGATAATCGTGACAAGAATCCATCGCGTCCGTGACTTACCGGACCTGAGTCATTCCTCAGATCGCTTAGAGCAGTAGTTAATTTGTGGTACTGAGAAACAAGTTTTAGAAATTTATTATTCTGATTTTCCCCCAGCTTAAGGGCGCGTACAGCACCAGTTACCCATTCCGAAAACGCTGGAGCTGCGGATTGTGGCCTGCAAACATTTGTCGGGGATTCGAGCTGTTCGATGAGCATTCGACAGACGACCTCAACAATAGACTTTGCACAATCAATGCACGCATCGTTACCTTCTGAAACTGTTCGGTCCAAAGCTTCAAATGTCTGCTGGAGCATAGGGGCGTCTTTCCAGTGGATGCAAACATCTCTGATTCCAGGGCATAGCTCCATGCTCATATGCGAATTCCACTTAGAAACTTATCCGGATCTCGAATTTGTAGATCTCCAGAAATTAGCTTTGGAAGAAGTGCGTCGCGCAATCTCTTAAGCGTAACTACCTCTTCGGAGGCAATTTTTATTTTGGAGAAGATAGGTCCAATGAGTGTTCCCAAATAGTCCCATAAGGGGTGATTCAATCCCGGGTTAAACAAAGGGAATCGAGAAATGTCTTCGACTTGGGCTCGCTGCCTTCCAGAAGTTCCCGTCATGCTGAGTATTGCCTTCGCTCGAAAATCAGGATCTCTAGCCAATAGGTATGATACGGGACGGGGCACTGAACCTTTGGCCCTCATTACAATGTACTCAGTAGATCCCCACCCAACAACGTTTTGAGGTAAACATTGAATAAAAGCAGTCTTACCATTTTCGAGACATGGTGTAATTCGAGCGAGCAACGCATCACCGTTTGTAAATTTTGTTCCACTTCCAAACTCTCGCGCTACCCATTGGTCAGGCCAAGAGCCAGATGTAGGCAAAGCTGACATCTCTAGATATGGAGCGCTTACTCCTTTTGACAAACGTTCGGTTGGGTTGAACTCAATTAACTCCGATGCTGGAACGCGATTCCATCCAACCGGGCATTCACATTCCCCGCTTTCTTCGAGGCTACTTGGAAATAGATCAAAAAGCTCAACGGGCAGGCAAGGCAGTGACTGGCCTTTTTTCCAGCTGCCGTCCATTTTTGCACGCACGGGATCAAAGTCAATAAACCAAGATTTGAAGACCGAACGAGCCATCGATTCAAGCGTCTCGTTTATTTTTCGGTTAATCTCAATTTTATCATCGAGCGTAGTGAGAATATGAGCAATTGCGTTCTGCTCCGAAAGTCTTTTAGGCGCTGAGACATTCAAGTCCTCTATCATCAACTTGGTAAGTGCATTCCTAGTTGCCCCCGCACTTGCCAATGCGAGAAGGTGAGCCTGAGCTTTGGGACTACTAAGCCAGTACCTGATGAATCGAGCTGATAGTTTGTTCGGATCTGGTCTAATGATGGCGACATGTTGATTTACTCTGGCTGGTAGGACATCCGCTGGAACCTGACAAACTCGAGCAACGGAGTCCCCAGTAATATTTAATAAAATGTCTTCAGGAAGAACCTCGACATTTGACAGGTCATTTGCCGCTTTTTCATCAATGTATGCCAAGCCACTGCGGGTAAAACCGTCAGTGTAGATGTTCTGGCTTCGTATAAGAGAAAAAGAACCCACCTCCAGATAGACCTCTTTGCCTCCCTTGGGGGTGGCGCCACTCCCTATCTTTGTGCACGTATTTCCAAGGCGAAATGAAGTCCATTCACCCGACATACCCAAGCTCCTTGAGGTTCTTCTCAATCGCTCGATCAAGTTCTTGAGCTTTGCCGACTTGATCTTTCCACTGGAGGGCGAGACGTTTCATTTTCAGATCAAATGGCTCCTCATCAACTTCGGCTACTTTAGCTCCTACAAAACGACCTGGAGTAAGAACTGCCCCATGGTTTTCGATGATGTCTTTGCTTTTCTCAGACTTACAAAATCCGGCGATGTCTTCATATTTGCCCGCGTCTTTTTCTCCGCGCCAAGCATGATAGGTATCTGCGACTTTTTTAATATCTTCGTCCGTTAGTTCGCGCCGAACTCGGTCAATCATGCGGCCCATTTTACGAGTATCAATAAAAAGGACTTCTCCTCGGCGATCTCGCAGACCATTGCTGGGATTTTTATTTCGGGCCATGAACCAAAGACAAGCTGGAATCTGGGTGGAGTAGAACAGTTGTCCGGGGAGAGCCACCATACAATCAATCGCGTCATCTTCGATCATTCGCTTGCGAATATCTCCTTCACCACCAGAATTGGATGACATCGATCCATTTGCCAATACCACGCCAGCGGTTCCTTCTGGCTTTAGATGTGAAAAGATGTGCTGAAGCCAACCGTAGTTGGCATTACCAACAGGTGGCGCACCAAATTTCCAACGAGGATCTTCGCGCAGTCGATCCCCACCCCAATCAGAAATATTGAAAGGCGGGTTTGCCATAATGTAGTCAAACTTCACATCGCGGAGTTCGTCTTTATGAAACGTACCTTCATTGTTCCAGCGAATATCTGAATCAATACCTCTTACAGCAAGGTTCATTTTACATAATCGCCAAGTTGTGTGATTGCTTTCCTGTCCGTAAATGGCGATGTCGCCAATGCGCCCACCATGTTCTCTAATAAACTTTTCTGACTGAACAAACATACCCCCCGATCCGCAACAAGGATCGTAAATACGGCCTTTGTAAGGCTCCAGCATTTCAACAAGCACACGGACTACAGAGCGGGGCGTATAGAACTCACCGCCTCGGCGGCCTTCGGCACCTGCAAACTGACCAAGAAAATATTCGTAGACACGTCCAAGAATATCTTTTGATTTATTTTGTCCATCATGAAGTGCAATGCCAGAAATGAGTTCGATCAAATCTCCGAGCATCATTTTATTCAGAGCTGGTCTTGCGTATTCTTTCGGGAGAACGCCCTTGAGGCTTTCGTTGTCTTTTTCTATGGCCCGCATGGCGTCATCAATAAAAACTCCTATATGTGGATTTCTTGCGCCGTCTCGAAGTTTTGACCAGCGAGCGTCCTTTGGAACCCAGAACACGCCGTCAGCAAGGTATTCATCTTTGTCTTCTGCTGCCTTGGAGTCTTCTTTTACGAGTGATTGATACTTAAACTCAAAAGAGTCTGAGATGTATTTTAGGAAAATGAGACCTAAGACAATGTGTTTGTAGTCCGAAGGCTCCATGTTGCCGCGGAGCTTGTCTGCCGTGAGCCAGAGTTTTTGTTCGAAGCCCAAGTTGCCGTTATCCGAATGGGACTTGGCTTCCTTAGCTTCAACTTTCTTTACCTTGGCTTTGGTTACTTCTTTGATCTTTGCGGTTTTTTTCTTTGCTGCCATTACTGGTGTCCTTCGATTTCTGAGTGATTTAGATTCGCACTGCCTGAGGCCTCACCACGAAGGACCCACTCATCCACTTCGCTTGCGAGGAAGCGCCATTGTTTGCCGACTTTGTGGGCCGGAATACGACCTTTATCGAGCAAGCGATAAACCGTTTCCTTGGATACCTGAAGATGTGCAGCTATCTGTTCTACAGTTACCCACTTTTCAGTTATTGCCATCGCATACGCCTCCTGCTGTTTGAGTAACAATGAGTATCAATGACAAATACTGACCAAACAAGACTGCACAAAAAAAACTCCACACCACCCTAACACTATGGGCTGAACTGTTTGCCCTCACAATGATTTTAGCTATTCTGATTAAACTAATAACCATTTAGGCTTTGAACCCCTAACCATGCTATGTCTTTTATCTCAGATAGATGTGACGTATTAGGACACAGATTTATGTGGATAATAAAAATCCTGCACCCCCTACTAAGCTGCCCTTAAAACCTCGATATCGTCTTCGTAACCTACTTCGGGTGTTATATCGTGGGTGTCGTCAAAGGGATTTACAAAGAAGACTAGGCTGTTAAATGCTTTTTTCTTTAGTTTTGGATTGGTAGAATGTTTTAGAATTTTGATTTTTTCGTGAACTAGTTTTGCTTTAATTTTATAATTGATGTGGTTCTTTAGAGTACCTAACAGAGCTAAGGAGTCTTTAATAAGTAGTTCGTGGTCGCCTGATTTTTTGTATTTGTCAGCAAGCGCTTGGTGAATGATTTTTTTGTTAAATGGGAACAAACAAATAGATGCGGATCTTGGGTCGATAGTTGAAAGGTACTCATTCTTTTTGAGTGCTTGCACAAAGTCTTTTTGATTGGCCTGCCCCAGTGATAATCGATAGAGAGTTAGATCGCTCATGAGACTTCGGTATTTTAGCTCTTCGTTAGTGCCTGGCATTGCAAGTATGTGGCGCATGTAACCGCGCGGTACTTTTTTTGAACTCGGAGTGTAGGACCAGTGAGGAGACATTCCCATGCTCAAGCGGTTAAACAAATGCCCCGAGTGTTCTGCTTCGCTGTAGATACTTTGCCATAAAAACGAATCATTAAATTGAATTTTCTTTAATGACTTTAAGATAACATCCCGCACCCAAAATGATGAATAGCGATTGATGCGCCCTTCTCGCTGTTCAAAATCTACAGGGTTAGAAGGCAAGTTCCAGTGAAAGATATCTTTGCAATACAAATGAAAATCTAAACCTTCTTGCCCTACAGATGTGGTGGCCAATACAAAAGGCCAAAACGGAGAGTTAAAAGCTTCGCGAGTAGACTGCCTAGATTGGGACACGTCATCTATTTTGCCAAAGGGCAGCACTATATCTGCATGCACATGTTTTGTTTTATCATCTGGTCCGATTTTAATAGCTAGATCCCCACCCTTTGGTGCAAACACTGTTTTGAGCTTATCTAGCAATTCATCTAATTTAGTTTTTGGTGAAAACTGAAGATGAAAGACATACTCATCCAAGAGTGCCTGAAGGTTTCCCTCACCAAAATATGCTTGCAGCTTTTCTGGATAAGAAAGGTGGTGTTTTGAATATGCACTACGGATGGCATTAGCTGTTGAATCCCTGTTAAAGAACGGCTTCCAGTTAAATAGGCAAAAGTGACTTAATTTCGCTAAACCCACTGGGCCGGCAACTTCGTGATCGCTACCACCTAAAGATAGCAACGTACGGAGTAAAGTAACGGCAGGTGAAGTAAGGGCTACCATACTAAGTTCTGTGATACATTTTTTTGAATAGATCTTGCTCGGTAAGGCTTTATTTAATTGATCTATAAACTTTTTAAAGTCTTTGTTTTCGCCATGCTCTTTAGAAGACGATGCTTTTTTGTAGTAACGCTTTAACTCAGCAGAGAGTTTGCTGTTGGGAATTATGTCTTTCTGGAGAAATAGCTCCCATGTTTTTGCCTCCGGACTGCATCGCCACCCTTCCTTTTGAAGAGACTGTTCTATGCGTGCGGCAATAATCTTTGTTAACTCTTTAAAGCTAAGAGTGTTTGTTGCAAGTTCTTTATGAGTGATAATTTCTGCAAGCCAAGGGCTTGGGTGCCAAAACCTAGCCCAGTTGACAGCGTTATACTTGAGCGGGTTTTTAGTATTTGAGATCTTTAGTTTAGATTTTTTCCATGCTGTTAACTCAGCTGCTATCATGCGGGGGACAAAGGCCCAGGAAGAAAACACGAGGCCTTTTTTAAGATTTATCTGATTTAAGTTCTTTTCTGAATAGATACCAGTGCTTTTATAATACGGCTTTAGTGGAGGTATCCAGAGGTACTTCTCTATGCCATTCGGCATTAGCTCGCTCTTTAAATACCTAAGCTTTGATTGTCCGTGTTTGCTACTGAGTTTGGAATAAAGTTTTTTATCCCTGTAAAGAGAGCCTTTTTTGTTAAAAAACTCTTTAACAGAAGTGTAGTCCTTTAAATAAGAAAGTGGCGATTGCCCCGACTTCCATAAGTGCATGTAAGCACGCTTGCTTCGCACGTGGCCCTTAACACGCAACCACTCCTCTATATGTGCTGCCTCTATGAGATATTTATTTGGTGGGAAGGGCTTTTCAATAAAGTCCGCCCTAGCATTAGATTCAAAGGTTATTCTTTCGGCTCTGCACATGTAATGCATAAGCTGAGATTCAACCTTTTTCTTCTTCTCTCTAAAAGCAGCTACAGTTGTGGGATTAAGTTTAGAAACATCACTTGTGCATTCGTTTAAAACTTTACAAAGTTCATTGGCTTTAGATTCTGATGAGCTTAAAAACCAAAAGACTTCTTTTAAATCTTCTAAGTGTCCTGCTGCACTATCAGCTTGTTTAGTGTGGACATAGGCACGATACGGGGTAGCCGATAGCGCAAGAGTGGGCACTGAAACATCAAAAAGCGCGCGAGATATGGGCCCTTCTAAATGGTCGCCCTTTTCCATCTTAAGAAGTTCGGGAAATTTTTGTATTTCGTCTAAAATTATTAGATCCGGCTTGAGTGAGGCAACTATAGCTAGAGCCATTGACCTTCTTAGTGAACTTAGCAAATGCTTTGTTTCTTCTGGCTTTAATTTTCCTGCTCTTAGAAGTGGCTCTAAGTCATTTTTTGCCCACTCTCTTTTTATGCTTTTGCAAACACTTTTGGGCGGCAAGTTAAAGGTAGACTTATAATAAACATAGCAGCCCAAGAAAGATCTCCTCTCTGCTCTGCCTTGTAATTTGGGTATAAGGGTTTTTCTTCTTACACCTAATAGCTTGTAAGCCAACCACATAATATAGGCCCGCTCCTGCATGCTGCCTTGACTACGAGTTAGATTGAACGAAGTGGAGGGGGTAAAGCTGATTATGTTTACGCCAGTATTTTTGATTCTTTTAGAATAAAGAAGACATATTCTATCTGCAGTTTTTAAGTCACTGTTTTCAGATGATAGCTTCTTACGATTCTGCTCGCAGACATCTAGACTCGATGTAATATAAACAACCTTAAGATTCTTCTTCTGTTTCTTTAGGATTTCTACAATTGCAGCGGCTATCTTGGTTTTACCTAGGCCCACCTCATCTGCAACTAAAAATCTATGAACAGATCTCTTCTTTGAGAGAAGCTGGCTTTTAATCCACTCAACAGTACAACGCTGAAAAGGCAACAAGTCATTATGCTGCATCTTTAAAAACCTTTTTACGTGCCAGCAATAATGATTCCCAAAAAGTTTTGAGGTCAGCTGTTTCTAATTTATTTTTGCGACTAAATGCTTCTATGTTTTCAGTAATCAACGTGCGGCTTTCCGGACTGTTCGTGTCTGCAAGCAATAGGGACTCAATGTATGAATCAAAGGTTTTGCCACTACGTTTTTTACCCTTAGAGCGCTTCGATACTAGGCCATTTATCTCACGTAGGTACGCAGTAGGAGTATTATCCTCTGTTAAAAGGCCACTTAGTGCATCCGTAAGAGAGGCTTTTTCGGCCACGATACTAGCAAGCCCCTTAATGCGGCTAGCTCGAGCGCTCACTACTTCGGCATTCGTATAGAACGAACAAGGATCCAGGCCCTTTTGTGTTAGCCTAATGAATAAAAACGACTGCGGATCTGAGGTATTTAATCTAATCTTTTTCCCAGAACTTATTAATGCCTTCAGGTCGTATTCGCGGGAATCACCTGCAATTTTTAACTTTGCCTGTACTTCTTTTGGCCAGTCTATAGAGTTCCCCTCCCAAGAAAGCTCCCACCGTAATCGCGATTTTTTATGCAATAAAAAGGCACCTCCTGAGATTAACTCCCGGGTGTCGTCTAAGAGCTTTCTTTTTTCTTCGAGCTTGTTAGATTCTTGAGATTGCACAATGTCGCTTTCGAGGACTGTTGAAAGCCATTCATGAAGCGTTTTTTTATTCGTATTAGAAAAAATAAATGCTTTTTCAAACGACTTTAGAAGATCCTTATCGCTCTCTAATTTTAGGAGGGCTTCTGTATTACCACCAAATTTACTTTGGCCTTTATTAGTAAGGTTTGCAGATCCTAGATACAGGTCCGTTGTGTCTTTGCCTTTGTGCTTACAAAAGTAGAGCTTGGCATGGAGTTCTATATTCTCGTCTTTTAGTTTAAATGCGTATGTGTTTTTATGTAACTCGGGATACTTTTTTAGAAGATGAAGGTCCTTAGTTCCAGTAATGAGTATGCTTTCTTTAACTGCACTTAACTGTTTAAGCATTCCGTCCGCAAGAAAGGGGCTTACTGCGATTATCTTGTCGTACGTGTCAGGGTCTATAATTTTAAATACTCCAGTTGTGGGCTCCTTCCACAAAAAAGCAGATTCATTAAAGCCTGCTGGGACTTCGAATAGAACATTTTCTAAATCTGTTCTCGCTTTTGAGAGCAATTTTTGCGCTTTTTTGTTCTGAGGGCACTGTTTAGATAAGTATTTAAAAAAGCTTGCAAGCTGTTTGTTCTCTTGATGCTTTCTTTTTGCGCTAGCTCCTGTGAGTTCGGCACCAATTTCCCAAAATCGCGACTCACTCAAGTTACGACTTGCAACTAGAAGCCGCCACATAGGCCTTGCTTTGTCGTTATCTGTACTATCAAATCTAAGGAACCATACTTTGGGATGGAAGAATCCTTCATTAGGACTCACGCAAACAATTGTTGCATCTAACAAGCCCAACAACCTTTGCTTTGGACTTTGTTTTTTCTCAAAGAACTCTTTGGGAATCTTTGAAATCCTACAATTTTGGCAAAACACTATAGCCTTACTCTCAAAATTGCTTAAGTCCTTTAGAAGCCTTGGGAGTAATTGTGGGGGTAATTCTGCATCTGTAATGGAAATTCCATCTAAGGATGCTTCGCTAGCTAAAGCTGCACTTACAAGTGCTGAGAAATCGAGCGTAAAGCTCGTACCTACGCAGTACGTAAGTTTCATACCTACAGGAGCTTTCAAAACGTCTAGAAAAGAACTTTGGTCGCTATCTCTGAGCATTATCCCCTAAGCCCCTTGTTTATTGAGAGTGAGTTGTCCTTGCCCCAAGGCCAGCGGTAATCATACATATATAGCTCAAATTTAGAATCTTCTTTTGGTTTAATATTGCTTGGAATTGTAACTGAAAGGTCTTTAAACTTAGAACGATTCCCTTTAAGAAAATTCTCTCTATCACGTAGCAGTGGTTTTAGCGTATTGAGTTTACTAGCTGCTGTAGATCTACTTCTAAGTTCACTAATACAAGTGTTTGCGAATTCCTTTGATTTAGAATCAAACAGTCTTTCGTTAGCAACGCCCTTTGCAAAGATATATGCGGTTTCTAAATTTTCGATTGATGCACTTTTAAGCCACGAAACCTTCTTTAACCAATGTTCAAAGTGCGCGCCGTTTCTGTCTCTATAGGTCTTCCACTCTTCAATAACTGAAGGATCTTTAAACTCACCTACAAGATGATCACATAAAGCCCACCTATACGCATAGGTTACTCCCATTGCAAAGTATGAGTAGAGTCTTGCATGTTCTCGTAGGTTATCCAGTTTCACAGATGTCTTTGAAATATCAAAAAGTGAATTAAAGGAACTCAGCTTTTGACTACTAAGCTTAAGTAAATGCACGTAGAGAGAGTTTGAATGATGTTGTTCTAATTTATTAATTAAAAAACCTGCCTCAGCTTTTTTTAAGTCAAAAGAAAGTTTTTCCGGCCACTCTATTTTTTTTACGTTTTTAAACAATGGTAGGGCTATTTTTTCAAAATCAGGATCTGGGCTAAAGTATGATTGCTCTTCCTCAATGCTTTCTCCGTCGTCGTTTTCGTGATTTCTGAGTGAGCTTAATGTAAGCGAGCGAAGTAAGTATTCTCGATCTAAAGGGTCTTCTCCCAAAGTCTGGTAAGTGTTTACAGCTGTCCAATAAGTAGTTGAGGGACGATACTTTAGCATCTCGCCCTTAGTGCGACCGATAATGCCTTGTTTGATTCCGCTCGCTAATAACGCAGGAATGAGCTCAGCTTCTTTCTTTTTGAGAAGGCCATGAGTGTTTGCAGCACCCCCGTTGTTGTAAATGGCGTACAAGATAGAAGGAACAAAAATAACGTAACGCAATTCACTGTGTAGTGTTGAGGTACCGGGGAAAAGTAGATTGGAAATGATTTCAACGGGCTGCCCCAAGCCAAGCGAATCAACTGTACTATTTGCGCCAGCTTCTGCAATCACCTTACGTGCTGCTTGAATCTCATCATCATTTAAGAACAACCAATTAACGGACGAACCTCTATGATACTTTAAAGCTCCAGAATTCCTCATAAATTTGTTTCGTTTAATCTTTATCGGTCCACGCATTTTTGAACGTGTTAATCATAGATTAAAGCTGTCAAATTTCGTCAAAATCCCGGCGAAATGTGTAATCTAGAAGTGTTTTCTTATGAGCCTGTGTCCTATGGAGACACAGCGTTTTTGAATTGAACGGACCCCACCCCAGCGCTGGGGTAAAGAGGTACCGCAATTCGTTTCTTGCAGCCCCTTAAGCAGCTTGTTTTTTAACTTCGTAGTCTTTTAATGTGGATTTTATTCTTGCATCAATTGTTTGGAGTTTTGTTTTTGTAAGTTCTTTGAACTCTTTTGATTTAAGAAAGACAATTAGCTTTTGCGCTTGATCTTTTAGTGGAACGTTTTTATCGAGATGCTTGTTGATATAGATTGTAAGCACGAGTGCGGGAATAGCACCTAGAAGCAATGGTCCTGGAATGAGCGCTGAGGTTGTCATAGCAACGCCACTTAATAAGGCACCCCGTTTTACCCCCTCTTTAGCCAATACCTTGTTGTAGCCAATGGCTAACGCCACAACTACCACCATAAGTGATACTGGGTTAATTCCTACTACGGCGCCTAATCCGAGAGCTCCAATAGATTTTGAAAAAGCCTCCTTGTCTTTAGTCTTCCACGCAAAGACAAGTGCAACTGCAGCGATACTTCCACTTAGCATAGCCTCTAGGGCTTCAGTTCCGTTAATAGTAACTAAGTCGCGTGCGGCTTGTTCAGATACTCCAATATTTCTAAGAAAGCCATAAATTTCATCTGATGCTGAACTAAGAGGCATGCCAGCATTAGAAGAAAGATCCGTTACGTAGGCCTTTGCCCACTCAACAAAAGTCTCCATATTGCTGAGACCTTCTTTTTCGCCCACTTCAAACGCCCGAGATAAACTTTCTGATACAGTATGCCCACCTTCAAGTATGCGATGATTGTTTGCAGACATTTTAATGCCTTCTACCAGCTCTCCGATATTACCGATGTAGTCACTATCCATTGCCTTAGAGACTGCACTCGTAAAGTTTTCGTTCATTGACTGTATAAAAGGAGAATCAGCCGCAAACTGGCTTAGGTCGGCGCTGAGTGCCGCTGCAGTCGTACTAACTTTAGAATATTTTTCTTTTATAGCTGCTTTGAACTTTTTAACAGGCATTACTTCTTATCGGTAATTGGCTAGATTCCCTTTAGGATTAGATCTGTATTGAAATAACAATATTAAAGGTACCCGAATGGGATATAGAGCGTTTTTTTGTTTCTTGAGTTAACCTGCTTAACCCGATAAAAACTGAGCAGATGAAATGTCCATGTGATTCAAATCTTAGTTTTTCTAATTGCTGTGAAAAGATTTTAAAAGGATCGGCTAAAGCAGAAACTGCCGAGAGTTTAATGCGATCTCGCTATACCGCCTATACCATAGCGGACATTTCTTATTTAGAGAAAACCACCGCTCCTGAATCTCGTTCAGACTTTGATCATGACTCCACTCGCAAATGGGCCGAGGAATCTAAATGGCTAGGCTTAAAAATATTATCAACCGAAGAAGGCCAAAGCACAGACAAAAAAGGAATTGTAGAATTTATCGCTAGCTTTGAGCAAAATGGAACTACAGAAGATCATCACGAACGCTCTCGCTTTCGCAAAGACGAAAATGGCCAATGGTTTTTTGTCGATGGGAAATCACTTTCTCCCCAAGGCACCCTAGTTAGAACAGAAGAAAAAATTGGTCGCAATGACCCCTGCCCCTGCGGTAGTCAAAAAAAATACAAGAAGTGTTGTGCTGATTAACTCAGCGCTTAGCTAGTACTTATCTAAAAGACACCAATCATGTTTATAAATACACCTTGGGCATCGTAGTCGTTATCCGTTAAATCATCAGTAAAGCTTGTAAAGTTATAGCCAACACCTAACCTCAAGCGATCTTGAGATCCAAGTATTCTATAAATACCTACCAAGGCACCTGATTTAACTTGTGTTTGATCTTGCTGAGTTAAAACGAGAGCTCTTGCCTCACCCATCAAATCCCATTCACGTAACACATGATAGTCGAGCCTAAAAATACCTAGGTGCTTTTGTACATCAAACCATTCACCAGAGCTTGTTCTATTGTTTTTAAGAGATGAAAAATCGATGGCATATTTTAGACCTAAAGACCAACGTTTGCTCATATCCCAAATACTGTCAGCACTTAAGATATGATCTCTTTGCTGAAACTCTGGAACGTTGCCATCACTATCAACCTGACCACTCGAAGGCAATAATTCGTAATAACGATATTTGAAGAGGAAATTCCAACGATCATTCTTAATTGGTCTATAGGCAGTTCCCAGAACGCCCTCTTTGTAATTGCCATCGTAGTAATCGCCTCTTGAACTTTCACTGAGTGAAAAATTAAGCTTTGCCAAAATTCTCCATTGCTCATCGAGCCTTGAACTAAATTTTGTTTTACTGACATAAGTTTTTCTATCATCACTCGTGGTACTTGTTGTAACTTTATCAAAACGAGCTTCAAAGTCAGAACCTATACTTGTTTTAGGCGTTGTATAGTCGGCACCAAGTGAATAAGATTTTCTATCGTTTGTTTGTGTCTTATCTGGAGACTCTAAATTACCAAATTCAACCCGACTTCTAAAACGCCACTCTTCCCAGGGTTTGTATTCAACTCCGAATACATGAGTTAAGCCACTAGGACGATCGCCGTGAAGATATTTGTTTTCATAATTAGCCGAAGCTTTTTGGTTAAACTGAGATTTTACCCCTGATACCCATTCCGAAGTACGCACTCCAGATCTTGTTCTAAAGCCAGAATCACTTCGATCTGCCTCAGTTACATAACCTGAATAAACTTGGCTTTGAGGAGTGATGTTGTAACCCATACTCGCTAAACCAGCCACGCCGCCATCTCCGTCAGAGGCTTCACCTTTGAGCTTTAAATCCTTAGTTGCTTGAACTTCCATTCCTCCGCCATAACGATTATTTCTTGAACGCGTATTATCTCTTTCAAGAGTCTGTTGGCCTTTAGCAAAAATATTAAAAGTTTGATTGTGTCGGTAGCCAAGTTTAGCCGCACCATCTGTGCGCTCACCAAATTCAACACCTACTAATGTGGTCGAAGAAAGAGACGAAGATAAATCTCGCTGGCTATCTTGTCTTGCACCAACTTCTGCATAAACACTTGATGTCAAATCCACCAAGGCACTCACTTCTGTTTGAGTGCTTTCAATCCAATCAACTTCTTTACTGTGGTCGTATTGAGTATTTAATTTTATCCAAGAAGATAAAGGTAATTCTAATTTAGCACCTGTATCGAGTCTTTCACGCGGAGTGAGTTGTCCCTGTCCAGAGAAATTCGCTTCGCGATGCTGATAGTATCCAGACGCAAGAACATCTCTCTCTGCAACACTAAAGAGTGAAAGATCAGCCTCAACCAAATAAGCTTGTGAAGCTTTTGTGGAAGCTGTTAAAGGTAAGTTCTGATTAAAATTGTAGCCACCGTCTAAGGAAGTATTTTCAGTTATACCCACACCACGACTTTGAGCTAACTCAGCTCGAATTTCTGAATTTGGAGAAAATTTGATCTTAGCATCTCCCGCATATAGCTCTTCTTCAGAACCCGACCCACTCTCTTTTCTTGCAGTAGCACCTACTTGAAAATGATCGCCAATCCACTGAGAACCTCTACCTCCAAAATTCCACACATTGGGATCTAAAAACCCAGGAACAAACTCATAGCTCACAACCAAATATACAGGATGTCCGATAAACGAACCCGCTTGAACCAAATTTGATTGATCAGAAACAGAAGGCAATATTTCGTTCAATGAAATAATACCTTGAATATAATTTACTTGGTAATCCTCACCAAAGCGAAGCTTGTTTCTCTTTAAGACTCTACCTGAGGCCGTATCTCTAACTTCAACGTAAACCTGCTCAGAACCAAGACTTAAATCTCTATTTCGGAGTGAATACTCAGAGCTTCCGCCTCGGAATTGATCAAGACCTGCAACCGTGCCGGGGTCAGCAGCTAAAATATCTAATCTTGTTTTGCTATCTCCCCATTTGTTTTGACCTTCATCTATTCTAAGAAGTGATCCGTAGTATCCACGATTTACTCGCGCTAACTCCGTATCAGACCAACTGATTTTATAGTTACCCCACATTAGAAAACTTTTATCTTTTTCTAATTTCACATAGAACTTCCCAGAAGTGGGCGCATCTTCTACCATGGTACTATCATCACCATAAACTGGATAATATTCGTCCGGATCTAACCTGCGCAACAATTCGCGTGGATCCTTATCTAAGAAGTTATTAAAGATGTCATCAATTGCTCCTTCGCGGGTGTCAGCTGCTGCCGTGAGGAGATACTCACCTTTAACCTTACCTTTTAAATAAAATGCAGTACGCGCATCTAAATAAATTTTATCAGAATAATGATGCGTATCTTGAGTTATCACTTTGGCTTTTTGATCAGCGATATTGTATCCAAGTGTTGCATCAGCAATACCAATCACGAACCAATCTTCTTGTGGCAAGTGAAGATCTCGTTGAAACAACATAGCAGTCTTATCTTCTGCATCCTTCAAAGCTACTTGAACACCATAGTTTTTACCGGAAGGTAAAATTTGCTCCTCAATAAAGCGTTGATTTACACCCACGGGTATTAAGTTTTTCATGACATACACATTGTAGTCTGCAGGAACATCTTTGCCATTGACCCATAAAGTTCCACCAGGAGTTTTAATTGATGATATTCTTAAAGATGACTCTCCCCAACCGCGGTAGAAAGAAACTTTTTCAGAATCTCTTGGCTCAGCACTTACTTTAAGTAGAACGGGTTCTGAATCATCGAACCTGCCACTGCTGTCATAAACTCGCAACGTAGCATAAACAACACTTCCTTCTGTTAAATCCTTAAAGGTTAATTCTTGATTTTCAAATTGAGAATCTAGCTTTTTAAATGGATATATTTCAAAAGCGTCATTGGCGTTCAACGATTTCGACAAACGAAGTTCAGCTTTATCTAGGAAGTAAAAATAGTTGCTGTAAACGCCAAAATTGTTTTTCTCAGTTAAAGAGATAAAGTTATCGTCTCTTAAAAGATTTAATCTTTTTTGGTTTTTCTTAGGATCAAAGTGAACTTGAATTTTAGCTTTTTCTAAAGCTACATCCGTACAGCGCTGAAAATCAACATGGTTTGGCTTGTTGTTATCTAGAGCTTCTTTAGCAACCTGAGGATTATCACTTCCAAAAGGTTTACCATCTAAAGTTACCTTCATGGCCTCGTCGCCTTGATAGTTTGGATCCGTCTTATAGTCGCAAGTTAGTTCACTTAACAAGGTTTTGCGTTGTTTTTGGTTTTCTTCAATAACTATTGATCTATCAAAGTATACATAAATGTCTGCACGACGGTTCAAAGCTCGGCCCTCTACTGTAGCGTTGTCAGCTACAGGTTCGGTATCAGCCTTACCTTCTACAGACATCGGGATGCCTAATTGTCCCTCTTCTAGCGCACCTGCAATGAGGCGAGCACGAGCTTCTGAGAGAACCCAGTTATCCTTAAACTTATCTTGAGCATTCCCTCTAATAACTTGATTATCCGTATGGCCAACAATATGTATGAAAGCAACTCTTCGCTCTTCATGGAGCTTTTTAATTCGCTCAATTAAATCCTTAAAAGCTGCATTCTGAGAAGAAAGTGTATCAAAAAGTATGATGTCGGATACATCTGGGCGAATATTCACCTTTTGAGTTGTTATTTTATTGGGTTCAATCTTTCTTACAAATTCTTCAATGTGTCTAGCCTGATCAAATTCAGTGATATTCGACTCTTGAGCCGGATTGTGAAAAGTAAATCCACGTAACTCAATGGTTTCAGCTGGCAAACGATACTCTGTATTTGGCTGCACTGGTAACTCATTTGCATAAGAAGCAAAATTTGAAAGGAAAAGCGCCACCATAAGAACGCTATTTATAAACTTTCTCATGGCTGAGCTCCTTTCTGATAAAAGCTTTCAATTTCATCGATCATGAGATCCTCATCTTTGCGAATTTGCTTCCAAAGTTCTTTTAATTGTTTTTGCAAGTTAACAATTCTCTCTTGAACAAGTGTTTCACTTGCAGCACTGTTTACGTAGGCAATTCTTATTCTGAAGTTGCCTTGCATAGAGCTTAATATTTTTTCAAGCTTCGAAGACCACTCTTGATTCAATTCTACAGATCCTTCTTTGAAGGCTGTATCTTGAACTTCGATTCTTATAATTTGATCAATACTTGCACCAAAATTCACCTTCGACATCTTACCGCGTGTTAAACGAACCACTTGTGGGTTTTCAGTCGTCACTCGGTATCCAGAAGGTAAACTTCTAGTATCAAGTTTGATTACAAAATTAGAACCTCTATCAGAGTTAGGAATCATAGGACAGGTCACATGGTAACGACCGTAGTTATCTGTTGTAATCTTCCAGCCGCGAGCTGTTACGACCTCTACCCCTGCTAAGCCTTCCTCACCTTCGTCCCAATATCCGTTTCTGTTCTTATCGTCATAAACACGACCCACTAATTCAGGGCAATCAAAGATTGGATCGGGTGTTACAACAACATCATCAGCAGCAACGTTAGAAATGGTTCGACCACTACTTACATGCTTAGCCCAGGTGCGGTTTTTATAAACTCCCTCTTTCACTCCTAAACCAGCGAGTAATATGACTTTGACAGTTTTCGTTTGAGCACCTGTATAAGAAATATTATTCCAGGTAAGCGTTCTTCCCTCAGTGATTGGCTCTTGAGCGATACCATCAATCGTTGCCGAACCTTTGACATAACTAAAGCCAGGAGGCATTTCGTCTATGATTTGAGTTCCACTTAATGCCGCACCACCTGGTAAGTTGTTTTTAAAGGTCAACGTGTAAGGAACGAGTTCACCACTGTGAATATTCTTCTTAAGAGAACGTTTCGTCGCGATTACTGCATCATCAAGAATTGGATCAATCGCGATGTGGTTATAGATAGGATCCGTGTAGTTTGGTCCTTGTGGATTAAGAGTAAATTGCGTGTGATAGATAATGCTTCCTGCCGTCAAAATTGTGAGCGGAGGAGGATTCATTGAATCTAATTGAGATCCAAATACTGGCACTAAGGCATCTAAATAATTCAATCCATTAATCACTTTGATTCCATCATCATCAGGAATAATGGTTGAAATACCTGCAATGTACGCAGATGGATTGTTGAGCCTAATTCTATACTCGGCTGCAGGTGCTGTAACTCTATTCAAGTTAAACTCATAGACACCATCATTACCCGTTACCTGTCCTTGTTGGTTAGGTAGGAGTAAATTGTTAGGCACCAGAGACCACCCACCACCTGTGTTGTATTCAAGTTCAACAGCAACACCTGGAACTGGCTCACGAGTTACAGAGTCATACACGACTCCCATAGGATCAAGTATGAGGTTTTGTTCACTTGTTACAGTGTTAGCGCTTAAGTTCAATCCTTTAATAGAACCGGAAGTTAAATCAACTCCTGGTATTGTACTGTTAGCTCTACCAAACACTAAGCCTGTTTGCGGGTGAATAAAGTCAACACAATAAGGACCTCCTGGAGTGATACCTGTGACTCTCCAGAATCCGCTTGGATTTGCAGTTGTTGTGAGTCGACTGCTTGGATTTGAACATAAATAAACTTCTACACCCCAGCCACTGCGAGAAGGATCTCCTACATCGCGCGTTCTGTTATGATCGCGATCTAAGAATACATATCCTTCAAGAGTTGCTTTATCCGCATTACCATTGAAACTTAGAACTGTAGGATCATCATTGGTAGCGAGACCATCTCCATCAGTATCTAAGGAATCATCCAGCGTAGAATCCGTAACACATTCTGGGTCGCCAGTGGCCACACTTGAGCAATTCAAGTTACTTGCGTTAGCAAAGCCTTGGTTTGTAAATACTGCACCATCAGAGGCCGTTAATGGAATCTGGTAATCATACGTAATAATCTTCGAAGAACCTACCGCAAGATTTCCTAAAAGCACTCCAGGGAAAGTTCCCTTGAAAGGCATATCGGAAGAAACATCAGGCTGAACGACACCATCAACCAATGTGCTGTTTGTCACATATTCTAAATTATCTCCAAGGTTTTGTGTCGGACCAGGATCTCGGAATCGTAGACCTACAATATCTGCACTTCCTGTGTTTGAGAGTGCAATTGTATATCGAACAATATCACCCGCTTCTACAGTGCCACCATTTAAGTCATTGATTGTTTTTGTAGCTACGAGAACTGGAGTTGCTCCTACTGGAATACTTGTTTGGCAAGCACCGTTTGTAGGATTTCCATCACAGTCTGAGAGCTGCGTAGGAACGTTTGTAGTTGTTACTGTTGCTTGGTTAGCGACAATCGTTCCAAGAGTTGCTCCACCATCAATTAAAGATCTAAATTTAAACGAAGCTGACTGACCCGCTGGAATATCACCGAATCGAGCTGTAAGGTTTGCACCATTTATTTCAGCTTCATCTAAATCTGCAGCGTCGCTAACAGGAGTATAAGCTCCTGCGCCCGCTAATTTTACTTGCATACTCGATACAACATAAGAAGCAGGTGCTGCAGGATGTGTGTCGCTTATAACAACCCCCACTGCCGCATCAACCCCTGTATTTTGAACAGTGATTTCCCATTCAACTTCTTCACCTGGGTCGAGAACATTGTCAGAGTCCAGATCTTGAGTGATTGTTACTGTTTTTTGAGTTTGCAATGAAGCGCCCGTACCAACAATATCTACTGTAGGATCATCGAGCGTCCCAGTTGTTGGATCATCCGAAACTTTAGTTGGAAGAGTATCTCCGCCCTCACCTTGTCCCGTAAGAAGTGCTTGGTTAATAACAAGAGTTCCGTTGCTAGCAGAGCTAGAAACTTGAACATTGAACTTAATTGTTGCTGTACTTCCCACTTTTAACCAACCAGCACCGTCAGCAATTCCGTTTATTCCCTCAACTTGCATTCCACTCAGTGTGCTTAAAGGAGAAACGCCACTCACATCAGGAACAACAACTCCATTGAGTAATGTCGAACCGCTCACGTAAGTTGTATTTGTAGGAATTGAATCTTTAAGGCGCGCATTTACTAGATGCTCGGTTCCTGAATTGTTTAGAACAATCGTATATTCAAGAATATCTCCTACATTGAGAGAAGAGCCATTCAAATCATTTGAAGTTTTAGTATGTGTAATAACAGGCGCTGTTACAAGTGTTGTTAAAGTCGGATCATCATCCGTTAAACTTACTTCGTTACCCTCGTTAATTGCATTGTCATCAGCTGCGTTTGTAGAATCACTGTAGAACGTAGGAGTAAAGCCATCTACAATGGCTGTTGCCTGATTTTTAGCAAGCGTTCCATTGGGTAAATAATCTTTTAACTCAATTGTGTAAGTAAGAGTTACCGTTGAGGCAGCTGCTATCGTATCACCTGTATAAGTGATCAGACCACTTCCCAAACCACCATTTACATCAATTGCTAAGGAGCCACTTGAAGAATCCGAAGCCACTACGTTCACGTTGCTTAAAGTTCCAGCTTTGAAGTAAGCAGGATCAATAATATCTCTAATTTCTGTAAGGTAAGCTGGAGCAGATCCATTGTTTGTTAGAACAACTGTATAATTGAGCCTATGAGGAGCCGTTTCACTTGCTACAACATAAGACACCTTATCTACTTGTTTTGTGATTATAATTTCTGGTGATGCAACTGTTATAGAGTGGTCATCTGTTTCATCGTCAGGTAATCCAGCTGATACAGTTCCAACTGTGCCAACACCAAATCCATTAGAGTAAGATCTGTTATCATCATCAACTGCTGAACTCACATCAGATGAGTTATGATTTGTAACTGTTGCCAAGAGACTTGCACTCACCTCATCTGCAGTGTCATCATTTACATCTAGAGGGAAAAGTATATTTAATGTTTCACCCGGAGCAACGTAAGCGTTGGCCCCTGTGAAAGTAAATATCAGTGATCCTGTTGCACCAGCATTATAAGTTACTGAATAATCTGTAGGCGCTAAAGTTAAGGATCGTCCTCCACTTATACTTACTGCGATAGGCAATGAAGATATAGTTGTTGGATCCGTTAAATTAAACGGCGTGGGTACATCTACTCTTACAATTGGCTGATAAGCCTTACCTGTTCCAGTGTTTAATACTCTAGATGTAAACTGCGCAGGCTGAGTAAGCGTCAGTGTAGCAGGACCCTCAACAGCAAGTGCCAATTCAGGTTCTGAAACTGTTATTGTAGGTTCATTACTTGCATCGAGAGTAATGTCTGAACCTGGACTATCAGGATTATCAAACTTAGCTTGCGCCTCGTTTTTGAGAGTTGTTCCCGCAATATTTCCACCCACATTATCTACACGAACAATGATTTCTATTACTATCTCAGCAGCTGGGCCCGTACCTTCAACATCACCTAAGTTAAAGGTTAAGGTTGAAGCTCCATTGATAGGCGCAACAGGCGAAGAAATTACCGTCACTGGATCAGACACAGTGCCTGCACGCTTCACTTGATTTTGAGATAAAGTAAATCCACGATAACTTAAACCCGCAGGCAACGAATCTAATACTCGAACAGTATTAACTCTGCCACTTAGAGGCTGGAACCTTAGCTGATATCGAATTTCTTCACCCACGTTAAAGTTTGTTACAACTCCAACCAAATCCTTACTCATTAAGACGTTACCTGTTTGAACATCTACCGGAGTGGAATCAATAGCATTGTAGGATCTTTCATTTGCATCTACACCCGAACGAGAAGAGTAATCTGTTTGAGATGAGTTTGTGAGAGTTTGATATGGCTGAACGCTTCCAAGTACAAAACGTGCATCAAATACATACGATTCACCTGGAGCCAAGCTATCTGGCATATCGCCTGCACCCGAAGCCCAAGTGTATACTCGTTGACCAGCAGAAAGAGTGCCACCAGATGGAACACCTGGGTTATTAGAACTTACAATACTATCAAAGATTAAAGGATCTTCTGCTGTATCAACGACATTAAAATCATAAGCCGTTGCATTTTCTCCGCCGGGATTCGTAACAGTAATTCTGTAAGTTACAAAATCTCCTGTTTGTAATCCGCGAAGGGAATCACTCATAGTGCTCGATAAAAACGTTTTATTAATAGTCAAATCGGGTTCTACGATCGTAAAGTTAACAGCAGGAGTTGGTCCTACAGTTGTTGGTGATCCAAGAGGAGAAGATTTCCAATTATAGGATGCTTGGTTCGATCGAGTTTGTGGTTCATTATTTGAGAGATCGTTTGCTAAAATTGCATCTATAGTTACAATCGCCTGATTTCCGGCAGGGATAAAGCTAAGATTTACACTGACATTATGACCAGAAGTATTGTCTGTAATTGTAACGGCACCATTTGCAACTTGTAACTGTGTGCTTACGTTTATTGAAGTGAATTGAGTTGGCAAACTATCCAGAATATTGACATCATAAAGAGCTGCATCGATCGGAGTCGAAGGAACTCGAATGACGTATTGAACAGGCTGGCCTATTGCTACGTTTCCAGAAACAGGGCTTACAAGATTTTTACTAAGCGTTCCCGGTGAAGGAGTAGAAACACTTACAGAAGAAAGACTAGTGGGAACATACTGACGACGGTCAACCGTGTCTGATTCAGCTTTAGAGTAATACTCAGAAACTCGCGCATTATTAGAAAGTGTTTGCGCTGCTCCAACCTGTGTATCTACAACAACGTCATATTCAAGAACCCACGTTGAGCCGGCATTGATTCTATTAACAGGATCAGAATCTTTTAACTTCCAAGTCGCCAAACCAGTAGTCGAATTAAAACTAGTGATGGCATCTGAGTATGCGTTGCCATTTAAAGTAGACGAGCCAGCAGTTGATGGAGACACCTGTCTCATACCTACAGGCAGCGTATCTTCTATAATTACATTATAGGCAGGTGCCGTACCCGAGTTTGTAACTGTGATTCGGTATTTAACACTTTCACCCGCAACGACCGTTGCCGCAACAGGAGAGAGTTTTGTTTTAACCATTGTAAGCGAAGGCTGTTTAACTGAAATATTAGCAATGGATGTGCTTGTTGTTTGTTCACTTCCACCTGCGAGATCATAAGTTGCTCTTGCTGAGTTTGATCGAGTGAGTGTACCAGATGTAACTGCATTGTTAGAATCATCTTTAACTCGTGCAACGTACACTAAAGTAATTGTTCCAGATCCTACGCCTGCTGTTCCTAAAACAGTAACATCTCCAAAAGCCCATGTTCTTGTAGAGGTACCTGTAGGAGTCATAGGAGACCCGGTCCAAGAAACGCCTGCCCCTGGAGTGATACTCGTTGTTGAATCGTATTCTAATCCACTCGGAAGTGTATCTAATATTTTGAAATCTTTTGCAGTACCTTGTTGAAGCGTTGAAGTTACTGTGTAGGTTATTAAATCACCTATACGGAATCCATTTGGAGAAAGGGTATCTGCACTTGCTACTTTTAATACAGAATAATTATTATCTACTGTAACCGTAGAAGTTTTTGTTATTGCATATTTATTATTAGCACTTCCCTCACCGTCACTGCCATCTCGCTCACCATCCGATGCTCCAGCAACACCTAATGCTGAATCCAAAACGGGATTCGAATTTGACATACTCGTATAGGTCATTGCAATGGAGTTGCCCAAGCTTTGTCCAGGTTCAGCAATATCAAGAACTTTAACTCGATACTCGAAAACAAAAGTTTCACCTGCAAGCAAATCTAATACTTGAGGCACGCTTGCAATACGACCCCATTTTAGATGATTTGCAGTGCCTGTATCAGCTTGATTTATTGTTGTGATTAAAGAAGAAGGTGTAACGATTGCCGTTGAGCTTGCAACATACTCTAAACCTGCTGGCAATAGATCATCAAAAGCTAAATCATACGCAGGCGAATTACCTGTATTACTAACACTGATGGTGTAAGTTATTTCATCACCCGCATCTAGACCCGTAGTCGGTGAAGCAACTTTAGAGAGCGTAAGAACAGGCTCTTTTAAAGTCATTGTTAAAGTTTGAGGAGTGGATACAACAGAGTTAATCTCGAAAGTTGCAGAATTTACAAGCGTATCATCAATACTGTTTGCACTTATGTTCTGAACTTGGAGAGTGTAGTCAAAAGTAATAGTGCGATCGACTGATGAGGCTCCTGCAGAGACTACACAACTACCGGCTGAAAAATCCCAAAGCAAAGTAACAGCACCATTGGTTGGTAAAGCAGGACTAGTGACAGGTGTACAACCCGAAATTGCTGCACCCACAGCTGGCGCGTCCCTACTTATAACTCTAAATCCTGCGGGAACTACATCGCGTACTTTCATAGCAGGAGAAGTTCCTGAAGGGAGAATAAAAGTGAGTCTAAATTTAGCTTGTTCTCCTATCGCCAAGTTTGATCCTGTAGTTGCTGCTAATGAAGTCGAAAGTAAACTTTTTGAAAGAGAGGCGTTGTTGATCGTTACATTAGACACATCAGTGCCCGAAATTGAATAGGCATTTGTTGAAGTCCCGCTATCTCCAATAACAACTTGTGATCCACTTGCACCTGGTAATGTATCTCCAACAAATCCTGCGTTATTAGCAAGAACTTCAGTTGGGTTTGCACTGATATCTACATTTCCTCTATAAAGCAAAGTGAGTGTCTGTCCAGGGTCTAGCCTAAACAATGAATTGATCGAGGCTGGAGGAGCAGGATGAGCCGATGCATCCTTACCAGTGTTGTCATGATTGAAAGTAAGTGTATCAGAAACTCCAACTGCATTTAAAACGGAGTGTCCTTCACAAGGAGGAGTACTACACGTTACATCTAAAGCATCAACAGTTGAGTCTGAGTCGTTATCAATAGTATCTAAAGAAAGATTTACTAATTTGAGCTTTCCATTGAGCGTATCATTTACTGCAATATCAAAAAGTGGCGCACCATTAGCACCCGATGCATTGGCAATTCGAACTCTATATTCTAATTCATCTCCACCAACAGCATTTATATTATCGCTAAACGAACCCGCTAAAGTTCTTACTTCTTTATTGAAAGTCACACTAGGTCTTTGCAAGTTTACTGTTCGAGCAGATTGAAGTGCAGGTAAAACAGTAGAACAACCACCACTTAAATTAGCTGAGCAAAATTTGTTTCCTAGCATTATAAAACTTGAATGAAGGGTATTTGTTTTGGTGTGAGGCAAAGCAACACTACGATTCGCAGAGTTGTTAAGCATTCGAGTAACCATATCTACTTCAAATGTTCCGCCACCTGATGAAAACGGTATGTCTGTAAGAGAAAAGTTAAAATTCCCTGTTTGTCCCAAAGTAGGAGATGCTGGGCTCATAGTGAAAGCAGCATTGTGACTGCCAGTAGTTGTATGAGAAACGTAACCCATTCCTGCAGGAATAGCGTCACGCAAATTGATGGAAGTAATCGAAGAGGCTTCAGAGGTATCTAAACCGAACCAAGAAATACTCAATCTATGAGTAATATCTTCGCCAATAGCTAAATATGTATTAGCAGCACAAGGCTCTGCTCCGCCTCCCACACAAGAGGTCCAAGCTTCGGAAGTTGAAACAACAGTTTTAGCAATTGTGATACCTACTGAACGAGATCTTGCAGTGTCATATGAATAATCATTCCCCGTATCAACACCACCCGCATCAAATAGATTTCCACGAATAGCGCCTAAGACCGTTAATGATCCGCCTGTAGTTGATTTCACACAAGATCTAAGAACAGCATTTTGACCTGCTGTTAAGTTACCTATTTGAGAAGCTGTACATGTTGCGGGTACTGAAGCCGTGCCACAAGTTCCTAGCGTTGCCCCTGCCCCCTGACTGTTTAATACTTGTAATCGTGGTTGAGTCGTGTGATCAGCCCATCCACTACCAAGTGTGATGTCAAAAGTTACATTATTTGCTGTCGATCCACTTTCGCCATTGTTTACTACTGTGAAATCAAAGCAATAGTCTGTATTGTTTGCTACGACTTGGTTTTGAGGTGTCACAGATATATCTAAGTCAGGGGTCTTAGGATCGATTGCTACAGTGTCATTTGCTGTGATTGGATTACCACATGAATCTTCATAGTTAAGAGTGACAACATTATTTGTATCGCCGCCACTTGGAAGTGAAACAGGATCCAAAGAGTTTGCAGTTGTTTCTGGATTTATGAGTGGATCTTGAGTTGTATCAAATCCACTATTGGGAATTACATAAAACGTAATTGTAAGAACTTTAGCATTTTCAAAAACTTCACCTACTTGTTCAAATTTAAAAATGGGAGAAGTCTCACCGCCAACAGGAGAAGTCGTCAGAGTTAAAGCTGCATCACCGCCAATAACAACAGGAGAGCTTTCATCATACTCATATCCGCCAGGTAGATCGTTTGTTACATTTAAATTTCTAATGGGCGCTTGATTATTATTAAGTGTCAAAACAACTTGAGCCCTACCTCCAGGTAAATCATTCCATGCCTGAACAACAGAATTGCTTGAGGCAAAGTCTGAACTCATTTGCAAAAATGCAGTATCACTGTTTTTAGTAGGAGTTGTTAATGCACTAGATCCGGTACAACCCCATTGAACACTTGCTACGTTGTTTTGATCTATACAACTTGCTCCTAAGTTTTGAGTGACAGTACAAGTTGTAGTGCTACCTGCAGCTAGGGTATTTAAATTAACTTCACTTAAATCCGCTACTCCCACCAATGAAGTACCATCTGTACACGATATATTCATTGTTGGAGCACCGGGACTATTTGGTAAATTTTCTGTAAGACGCAAATTATTTGCGGAATATTGGCCCGTGTTACTTACAGAAACTTGCCATTGCACAGTATCATTTATTCCAGCATAAACGGTTTCCCCAAAGCTTCCGCTCACACCTCTGCGACCAACTTTAGAAACTGTGATGTCAGGTTTTTTAATGGGAGCAGAAAACAATAATCCTGGAGAGGTAAATGTATTTCCACAAGATGTCTCACCGCTCACACTTGATGTAATAGTGGGATTTGAATTTGCATTATCTGAAACATCAACTCGATAACGAATTCTGACTTCAGTGATAGGGCCGCCAGGTCCAACACCTGGAGAATTAAGTGGATAGAGGGCACCTAGTTCTGGAATTTGAGTACTTGTCCATTTGTAATTAGGAATACCAGTTAAAATATTTTCTGGATCGTAGGCAGGATTTTCTGCCGTAGAATTTAAAAGAGTTGTTCCCGAGTATGTTTTGATACTTACGGAACCAGGAACCATGGTCATACCACCCGCTGGAAGATCGAGATCCTCTATAACTTCTGCATTTTTTACGAGTGTAATTCCTGTGTTTTTTACTACAACTTCAATAAAGTTAGAAAGCAAAGGACCGCACATCTCTAAGTTTGTAGAAGATGAATCATGCAATACGTTTACCTTCCCCGTTGGAAAGACAAAATTTGGCTGCGTTGAAGTTTCTACTTCGTGTTCAGTGCCAAAACATCCCCATGTAACTCGAACGTTATTGGATCCATTTGGAATACTACAAGTACCACCTGCTACAGTGTACCCAACTTTTACCTCTCTCAATTCACCTGGAGCCATCGATCCTAAATTGAAAGTTAATTTTTGACCGGCGATGACAGGAGCAGGATCACTTGTAGCTGCATTTGGACTTAAACCCGCAGGCAAAGTATCTTCAACAACAACATCTGTGGCAGTGCCATCTCCTGAGTTAAGAACATAGACAGAAAAATATCCTTCATCTAAATAAACCGTGGTTGGATTTGGGCTCACAGTAATGACAAGATTTGCCTTTTTAAGAACTAGTGGACTTGCAGTTGAACTATTTAAAGCAAACGATCTCGTAACACCTTGTGCAGTTTCAGTATCGTCATAAGATCCAGAAACCATAACTCCCGGTAAACCTGTGGCCCCTGCTTGAAGTGCCATATCAACGGTAAAAGATCCAGCACCTGCTTGTGCGATGGGAGTTGGTCCATATGTAAATTCAGGATTGCTTGCGCCTATTATACTTCCAGGATTTGAAAGAATATTTCCTGCATTAAAAACACCACTGTAACTATCAAATCCTAAAATGCGATAGGACCCGTTGTTAAGTTGCAAAAGAGGATTCCATCCCGGTAAACCACCAAAAGATAATTCCGCAGCAGAAACACCAATGGTTACAGGAGTTGTTCCACAGACCTCTACTGCACTAGGCATCGATACTGATAAATCAGAGGCTCTTCGAGCGATATTATAAAGAAGAGGACTGATGTAATCGCCCGAGCATCCAGTACCATTGGAGTTAATATCCCAAGTAGAAAGAGAAACAACAGAACGCCTAACAGCCAACGCTAAATCAGAATCGTTAACTGTTGTCTTATATCTTAATGCAAGCTCATCGTTAGTTACTGAAGAACCTCCATCAATAAAAGATAAATTTACTTCGAGTTGTCCGCTTGTAGAAATTAAATTTGCAGCAGGAACTTGTGTCCAAGAACCTCCATTAAGACGATATTCAATTGCGAACTCACCATTATTTAATGGAACAAGTTGCTGACTTGTCAGACCGCCAAAATTATCTCGATATACACTTCCTGCCCAAGTTCCTAAATCACCAGAGCTTAAATTCAAAGTATTTTCAAAATTTAAAAAACTACCTTCACCCTCATTCATATCAGGTAACGCAGCTGTGTAATTTGAATGATCAGCGTCGGCATCAACCCCTGTTTGGTATATTCCAGAAATACTGCCACCTACAAAATAGGCCGCTGAACCCGTAACACCACTTGAGTTGTTGATATAATTTGTACTGCTATCAGTATCCGTAAACTGACAACCCAACTCCAAATATTCCATAGTTGAACTTACAGTATTTGTAATTGGATTTCCCGATACACAGCTTAAGGGAGCATCATCAGGAATAACATAATCAATTTCTAGAGTTTGATTTGACTGCGCCTCTGTTGGACTCAATGTCCATGTAACCGTTGAACCCGGCGCAGGATTTGTACAGTTTGGTGAACAAGATAAAACCCCTGCACTTTCATTTAAGTTACTTATACTTTGTACATTAGAAGGAAGTGTATCCGTAATTACAACTTGCCCACTACCTGTTAAAAGCCCAACTTCTCCTGCTTGGTAATTGATCGTCCAAGTTTGAGTACTTCCTGCTACAGGTCTTAGTAAGGGAGTTGTTTTGGTAATATTAAAAGGATCTGAAACTGCTGCTATTGTAACTGTCTGTATAGTCGTAGGTGGAATTAAATTATTACCACATGCATCTGTATAGAGTGGATACCAAATAACGGGTGTATTGGAAGCATTTCGAGCGGCGCAACTCAAAGTTTTACTCGCATCAAAACTCAAAGTTGTTGAAGCTCCGGCAGCCAAAGAACCTGAAAAGCTAAAAACGCCCGTTCCCGAGTTATAAGACCAGCCCGGGCTCAAGTTAGTAATAGTAAGTGAAGTTGATTCGTAACTCGTATCAAAACTTACGTTACTCGCAACTCCTAAGCCGTTGTTCGTGATAAGCATCGTAAAGTTTTGAGCTGTACCATTTCCAGGTACATTCAAAGTCATTGGAGAATAAGTTAACAAAGGCGCTTTAGGGCTGATATCAACGTTGCCAGTAAAGCTAGCAATGGAAGTATGATTCCTGTTATCTGTTGAAACTTCTAAACTTGTAGCTCCACAACTATTTACAGTCGCAACAATATCTAAAACAAAACATTTATCTGGCGCTAAATAGGGAACTAAAAAACTTGGATTTGTTCCAGACATAGGAACAGTGCTTGCTCCAAGGTCTGTTGTATTTTGTATTGCGGAAACAAATGAAAGTCCTGAGTAATTTAAGTTAAGTTGCACATCAAAATTACCACCAAAACCTGTATTACAAATGAGTGCTTTAAAGTTTCCATTTTCACCAGGAATGATAGTTTGACGAACAGGTGAAATTTCAGCTGTAGAATCACCTTGTTTTACCAATATATTAGCCGGAGAGTCTGCTGTTGCACCAACAACTCCACCATCACTAGATGCAAAAGCATGAAGACGGTGAATAACATAAGTTCCACCTGCTACACCTAGATTAACTGTTAAACCGTAATCAATATTTAAAGTACAATCCGCTGGAAGATCAAATCCAGCAGGTAAAAAACTAAAATCTAAATTTGTTCCAGACTGATTGGCCGTTATTGTTGGGCGCGATCCTGGTAGTGGACATCCCGCTCCAGACCATGTGGGGTTTAGGCTGCCAGTAACATAAGTAAAACCTGTCGGAAGAGTTACACCAATGTCGAGCTCGAATGCAGTGCTATCTCCTGAATTTGTATAGCTTGCGCGAAATGTATCTCCTGTTGTTGCTGTTACATCTGAGCTACCATTCCAAACACCACCAACATCCATATAGCTATTCGTGCGAGCAGGATCAGCCGAGGTAAATGTATGTGTAGATGAAACTATTGCAGCGCTGAAGGCCAGCGTTGGAAAATAAAACACCAACAATAACTGCAACAGGAATTTAGCTCTTTTGTTCACCCCATTTTTTCGGACTTGCTTGAAAAAAATAAGGCTCTAAATAAATGACAGCAGATATTATTGTGCGATGCGCAAATATAACGGCCCTAGTTGTAAACAATTTTTATTTAATATTGGAGAGAGCTTCTAATTCTGACAAATTTTTGTAACCTGCAATTTTTCTGTGTCCTAAAATAAAGCTCGGAGTTGACTGTATTCCAAGTTTTTTTGCCTTATTTAAATCATCGTCAATAAGCTGTGCTACCTCTGGATTTTTACGGCAGGACTCAAAGAGCTCTTGATTTAGACTTATCTGCTTTGCGACCACGTCAATTGATGTGCTGTCAAGATTCCTTAACTTGAAGATAGCATCATGGAATTCCCAAAATTTACCCTGTTCTTGGGCACACACTGAGGCAATAGCAGCAGGTTTAGCAAATGTATGATTTGAGAGGGGTAAGTGATGAAAAACGACTTTCAACTTATTTTTATGCTTTTCAGTTAAAAGCTTAAGCTCTTGAGCAGACTTTGCACAGAAGGTGCATTGAAAATCGCTAAAGGCATGCAAAGTAATTTTTGCATTTGATTTTCCTTTTATTGGATTATGTTTCGCCACCGGAACATCGATCGGAGTTCTAACAATATTTTGTTTGATATTAACTTTGTCTAAAAGTTTTTCAAAATGCTGTCTTCTTGCAAGAGCGGATTTTTCTACTTTTAAATTGCTCTTAATTTCTTCTTGAGTCATGTCTCGATTTATTTTTAAAACTGGATCATAAACTTTTAATATTGATGCGTTTTTACTTTGATATTCAGCTAATTCCTTATCAGTCACACGCACTTTCTGATCAAGATTCCTTAGATATGCATCAACGTTAGGATAATTCCCTTTTTTTGACTCAAGAATAAGGATTTTTTCTAGTAGCTTTTGCTGAGCTGTTTTTTCGTACAAATCTCGAATATTGTCTTCAAATCGATCTAAAACACTATCAATTCCCTCTAAATCACTTACTTTGATATCTCCCACGTCTGACTTTAAAACAACATCCGAAGGATCCAATCTCTT
>CAZIFW010000004.1:0-91483 GCA_964538275.1 uncultured Bacteriovoracaceae bacterium | reverse complement strand
CGTAAAAAGAAATTAAAAGAATTTTACCAGGACGGACAAGGAATTCTTGAGACATTCATTAAACAAATCAATTGGTCTAGAAATTATGCTGGTAGAAGAATTGAAATTAAAAGTTTCTCTAAGCCTGAACGTACAGAGCGATGGGCGGATAGTTATGGAAGAAAATGGATTTCTTGGGAGTGGAACACGGTTTATGACGATCGCACTCTTCAATTGGATTGTTTACCTATTCCAGCGGGGATGTTTTGTGTCTTTAACTCAGATCCTTTTCATTTAAGAGAGTTAAACCGTATGAGCACTCGTCGAGTGATGGATCGTTTTGCAATCGACGTTTATGGCAAATTGAGGGATTGGAAGGAATATGCTGATTTGCCGGCTGAATGGAAACAACCCATTATTCCCCAAAACATTGAGCTTGAATTTTCTAAGGATAAAAAAGTTGGACTTAAGTGGAAAGTGGCGCAATATAGCGGATCTATTCCATTAAGTGAGTATGATTTAGATGCCGAGATGGCACTGTCTTTTATTTCATCACCTAAAAATATTTTTAAACTAAATGTAAGAAATGTGCAGCTTGCAGAAAAAGATGGGGACATGCAAATGGGCGTTGGTACAAATTATCGCCCCGATGAAGATGGCAACACGAGTTATCGAGAAGTCTGGGATAAAATGATGGATAAGCGTGCACCTTACAATGGCCGCCCTCAAATGCAAGGTAAGCACAGTTTAATAGTAAGTTTAAATGAAAATCTAAATCCTAATTTTGCAAAAGCTCAGTCAGTGAACTTTGTTACATGTGGAGTTTTAAATTCATTTGGAGAAGCTCGTATAAAAGAAATATGTGAAGAATACTCTAAGACTGTAAATGTGAGTTCTACGCGCTAAGTGCTTGTGCATGACGAATAAAGAGGCAGGAGCCTCCGTTTTCTAGGCAGGCTATGTACATCTCAACGGCAAGCGCTTCGGGAACTTGAAGGCATTTCTCGTTTTGAAAAGCTTCTTGAATTACAAAGCTGCGTCTTTCCATTTCTTCGCGAAGCCATTTGTGATCTTTTAAAAACTTGTCTATTCGATCACGTGCGCGCATACGTGCTTCGTTGCTAAGATCCGAAAATTCTAAATCATAATCTGGCCCAAGAATTTGCCCAATCGAAGCACGTTGAACACGCTCAACAAAAATACGACTGATGCTGGATTCGGGTTTGCTTATGTGAACATCGTCCTGAGAGAGGGGGACTTCGCCTGGATCGTATAGCATTCCCTCTGGAAGATCTTCAGAGGGAGTGAGGTTTTCGGCTGAGAAGCTTTCTTCAGCGAGTGGCGTACTTGTAGGTAGTTCTAAATTAAAAATTTCATCTTGGGGCGTTTCAACTTTGATGAGGTCTTTTTCTTGCGTTTCATCCACAACAGGAGGGCCTTCAAAATTGATAGCATTGTATTCAGATTCAGAAGATGAACTGTCGGCACCTAAATCTGGATTTAGAATTAAATATCCGCAACCACAGAGAATATCAAAAGCACCTGGGTAATCTTCGCTTCTATGCGCAGAACCACAAGAGGGACAATTCAATTCCATACTTATCTATCGGCACTTTTTTCAGCACACATGTCAAAAAGGCGTCAGAGACCTTTTTAACAACCCTCCGCTACCTTTTTAACATTGTCGAAAAGGACTCTGACGCCTTTTTGACTATTAAAAGAAGTCGCTGAGGGATTGTAGTTTAAACCCTACGTTGTCTTCGCCTTCGTCGCCAAATCCGTGAAAGTAGCCCACGCTTGCTTTGAAGTTTGCGTAGTGAAGAGCTTGAAAAAATATATCGAGTTCTACGCCCGCTGTGTGAAAGTAATCCTTACCCATACGAATATTTGTTTTGCGGGCTGTGCCGCCAACAGCTGGGTTGTAGAGGTCATTGGTCACGACTTCATATAGTGGACGGAGTTCGATTGCACTTAAGTGCATTCGGTTCCAAGGTATGCCTCTTTGAAAATTCCAAACGTTAAATCCAAATTCAAAGTTTGATCGAAGGATTTGCATAGAGGGGCCGTTAGATGAAGGAAAACCACGGGCAAGAAATCCTGAGTCGAGTGTAGAGAAGTCTGCTCGACCGCCCCATTCATAATAAACGATAGGAAACGCGCTCACTTCGGTACGGCCGTATTCTAGGCCAAGTAGATATCCAAATGGCCCCGCTTTACCTTGAAAGTTTGTGTAGATCTCAAGGGATGATTGAGGGAGCCAGCGTGTATTGGCGTTAAAATAAAACGCATCCGAAAATTGGGTGATTTGATAAGTTCCTTCTCGTACGTTACGTGCGTGTGGGCTTGCAAACAATAAAGATAGGGCAGGGGCACCCACTGAATATTTGTTAAGTGTGCGAGTCGCGGTTCCTCTGCGATATTCTGCTCCTGGGTAAACACCTAAAATAAAACGCGAGCCTAAGCGCTGAGAGATTTTAAATTGAGTTTTTGCGATTTGAATATCTTGAACTCTGTTTCCAATCCAGCGGAAGTTAGAGAGCGCTTCGAACTCCCATGCGTTTAGCATGCCGAGACCTAGATTGTTTTTTTCAAATGATGCATAACCCATTGGGCGCTTGGCACCGGTGTCGTACCCAAGAAGTAAAGAGCCTAGCCAATTGTTTGAAAGGTCGGTAAAGAACGTACTTCCTGTTATGAGACTGCCACGGTCGTATGTCTCAAAGTTGGGATACCAAAATCTAGGCACGATGCTGGGGAAAATATTATATTCTTCCACTTCGGCATCTGCGTTGATGCCCACAGTTTTTTGCTCAAGATCAGGAAGGCTTTCCTCTATAGGAGTTTTTTCAATGTTCGTTGTATTGGCAGGGATTCTGCTTACATACTTTGCTTTTGCAACATGAGAAGCTGTAAGGCTTAGGTTTTGAATTTGATCTTTTTCCCAAAGAGAAATGTTAGAAATAATTTGCCCATTGCTAGGCAGCGCGTAGTTTGTAGAGGCTTCCGTTTTAATTTCAAAAGTTTTAATTTGCTGAGTTTTAAGATCTACGACGGCAGGTCCTCTATAATTTTTTTGGTACCACGTTACAACAAGTTGTTTTTGTCCGTTCAGTTCCACAAATTGCGGATAAGCAAGAGCTCCTTCTGGAGCTGAATAGCTAAAGTTTTCAGATCCAATAACTAGATCGCGACTTAAATCTCTCCCACGGCCTTTAGAGAGGAGCCACTCACTGCCTTTTATCCAAGGGTGTGACATACGTTCAAAGGCAACTTTAGAAGAGAGTATTGTTTCGTGTTTGGGAGCAATTTTGCAGTCGCGAGTGAGTGTGGATTTTTCAAAGTGAAAGAATCCGTTTTCATCAGTGCGAATCCATGCGAGTGTTTTTCCGTCTGCAGCAATTTCGCGAATTCGGTCAATGCTGTTATTCTCGCAAAGCATCTCTGCTTTTTCATTTAACAAATAAAGGCGCTTGCGAATAAGATGGTTTGTATTGGGGTCAACTGTGTTTACAAGCAATATCCAAGCATTCAGTTCTGAGTTCCAAATACTTTGAGTGATGCGAGTGCCACCTCGCGAGAATTCTTTTTGAACAAGGCCTTTTTCTTCGTCGTAGTAGGCAAGAAAAGTTTTGGGAGTAGGCATAAGTTGGCGTTTATCCTGAGTGTAGAACCAACTCACTCCTTTGCCGGATACAAAGGGGCCTCCAATGTTAGCAGCTTCATGAATGTTTTTTCGCTCCGGAATTTCAGCCAGTGGAGTCTTAGCCCATTCTTCTCTTAAGGCTTCAAAACGTTTGCCTACTTTTTTACCATTCTTGCTGTAGAGACGATGGAAAAACCATCCTGGAAGTACAGCAGATTTTTTTAAAAGTTCGCCCGCACTTTTTGAATTCTCATCTTTCATGAGATCATCGATCATCAAGTATCCAAAATGGTAGGGAAGATTCCCGGGGTGCATGGCTGAGAGTTCTAAACTTCCATCCAATAAATCAGAGCGAAGTGGATGTTTATTGTTTCGTTTGTAGAATTCAGCATATTTTCGCAATTCAGCTTGAATGATTCCGCTTTGACCTCGGCCACCAAGGTGACTTTCAGTCCAAACCGCCATACCTTCGTGCACCCAGCGAGGAAAGAGCGCATTCGGACGAGAAAGATTACCCACAACCCATGAAAGGGGCTTGAAGATACCTTGTCGTTGCTGAATCATCATCATGTGTGCCATTTCGTGCACAGTTGTTTCAAGGTGAGCTTCTCGCACAAGTCCGATGCTGCTTTCAAGATTAGGTACTTCGGTGTGTATGTATATTCTGTTGCTGGGAATGACAGTCGCGAGTCCGTTATGAAAGTCGTCGCGTGGGTCAAAAACAACTGAGAAATTATCTCTAAAAGGGATCTTAAAAATGTCTTCTGTTATTCGTAGAGATTCAATTGTGAGATTTTTAAAATAATCTATTTTTGATTTATGTTCGGCTCCAACAACAACAGTAATTTCTAGCCGCGGATCTTTTTCAGGGTACGCAATCTCAACTTCATATTCCAAGTTTTGAGCGTGTAATGCGGACGCGAAAAAGAGCAGATTCGTTGCGCAGAGAGTTAAAATTATGCTTTGTATGACGCTTTTCATTTATAAGTGTTCTAATTCTCTCATTTAAGAATTAATAAGTATAGATAGGTAGTTACGAGAGGAGATAACAGATGATGATTAAAAAGAATTGGGCCCTTTGGACAATGACTGTGGGCCTAGGTGCTATGTTGAGCATTTCTTGCAGCAAAAAACAAACAACAGAGGAAATGGATGGAGCAGGTGATATCAGCTCTATCGATACAGGCGATGCTGGTACAGGTACAGGATATGGCGCTGGTGGTGTAGGGCAAAAAGTTGCTGCACTTCCTACTATCTATTTCGAATACGACAGCTTCTCTCTGAATTCTGCTTCACGCGAAGCACTTGGAATGGCTGCTCAGTGGTTGAAAGCGAATACAGCACAAAAGATCCAAATCGAAGGACATTGTGATGAGCGCGGAACAACTGAATACAACTTGGCACTCGGCGAAAGAAGAGCTTCTACTGTAAGAGACTTCTTAACAAGCCAAGGTGTAAGTAATTCACAGATTTCTACTATTAGTTACGGTGAAGAGCGTCCTCTTGCTATGGGTTCTGACGAAGCAGCTTGGGCACAAAACCGCCGCGCTGAGTTCGTAACTGGTTACTAATTAGTAGTTTAGTTAAATCGAATATTGAAGACGCTAAAAAAGTGCCATGATGCCTATATGGCAGCCTTGCACTCTGTCTGATAATCTTAAGGGTGTTGGTTCCTTAAATGGTGCCAACACCTTTTTTGTTTTGGGAGGACTGAGTTGAGTGACATATTTAAAGCATAGCTTTTGCGCACTATTTTTACTTTTATTAGTAGCGTGCCAAACGGGTCAAAAACCAGTGAAGCCTATGATTTTTGCAAGTTCTGCCATGAAAGCCGCAGACCGCGCCCGAGCAGAGCGCTTAGCTCCAGATCTTTATCGTCGGGCTGAGGTCAGATATTGGGCCGCCAAAACAGACTACCTTCAAAGAAATTTTGAATCCGCAGATAAAAATGCGACTGAAGCTAAAAGGCTCTTCGAAAGAGCCGAGATAAAAGCTTCACTTCAGGCTATAGAGGAAGCAGACGATGAATAAGGCTTTTTTTCTACTTTTAACTCTTGTTATAGTAACAGCTTGTAAAACTTCTGGAGATTTAAGAGCTGAAAAAATCAAGGATCCATCAGAGGTGCGCACTGTAGGGGTGCCCCCTCCCGTTCAGCAAAAAGAAAGAGAACGAGTTCCTCCCCAAGCTCAAATGTCACAAATGCAGACAGAAGAGCTTGCTCGCCAAGTAGAAATTCTAAAAGGTCAGCTTCAAGAAAAAGATTATCTTCATCAACAAGAAAAGGCGCAGCTTGATACTCGCCTTCAAGCATTAGAAACTGAACGCGCTCGTTTGATTGAAGAGGTTTTAATTCTTAAAGGGGCCGCTCCTGCAGCTTCCGCTCAAGGTGGAGATTTACTTTGGGAAACTGCAATGAAAGATTTAAGGGGCAAAAAATTCTCAGAAGCTGCGGCTACTTTGAAAGACTTTATGGATAACTTTCCTAAGGATCCGCGTGTAGAGCAAGCGCATATTCTCAAAGGACAAAGTGAATATGCTTCTAATCAATTTAAAGCTTCACTTGTTACTTTCGGCAGCTATTTAGACAAATACCCTAAAGGCGATGGTCGTGCGATGGCGTGGTTGGGGCAGGGGTCTGCTCTGATTCGCATGAAACAAAAAAAAGATTCAAAACTTTTTCTTGAGCAATGCGTGAGTTTACATCCTAAGTCTAAAGAAGCCCGATTAGCGCGCAGGCTTTTAAAAACACCAAACAACGTACCGCCCGAACTCTTCCTATGATTTTAGCGATCGAATCTTCCTGTGATGAAACGGCTTTAGCCGTTGTGGATTCTAAAGGAAAGGTTCACTTAAATTGTTGTCTTAGTCAGATTGCGCTCCACCAAAAATATGGAGGAGTGGTTCCTGAATTAGCGAGTCGTGCGCATTTTGAAGCCTTAGAAGAGTTTTCAAAAAAAATTCACGATGCAGGTATTCAAGCAGAACAAATAAGCAGTGTAGCTGCCACTATGGGTCCAGGGCTTGTGGGGCCGCTACTAGTAGGTTCAAGTTTTGCACGAGGTTTAGCTGCGGCTTGGAATAAACCTTTTATTGGTGTTCACCATTTGCGCGCGCATGTGGCATCAGCGCTTTTAGATGAAAAACTTACAGGGGATCAAACTTTAAAGGAAGCTTCGCAAAATGTTTTTCCTTCTCTAGTTCTTTTAGTGTCAGGTGGGCACTGCATGTTGCTTAAGGTAGATACTGATTTGAGTTGTGAAATTCTTAAAAATACTTCTGATGATGCTGCGGGAGAGTGTTTTGATAAATGCGCTAAGCTCATTGGCCTACCTTATCCTGGGGGCCCCTCAATCGAAGCAGAATCTGCAAAATGTATTGGAGCTGAACAGATAAAACTAGCGCAAGAGTGGGCAGCAAAATTACCAAGACCCAAATCCGCAGCGGGTTTTTCTTTTGCGGGTTTAAAGACAGCTTTTCGTTTGCTTGTCGAACAAGATGAGCGTGCACTTCAAAACATTCCCTCACTTGCGCGCGCGTTGGAAGTTACAATTGCTGATACATTGTTAGGTGTTTTAAGCAAAGTTGCAGATGAGCACGACGTAGGTCGCCTAATATGTTGTGGAGGCGTTTCTGCTAACTTGTATTTAAGAGGACAGCTCGCGCAGTGGAGCCAAAATCGCTCGTGGAATTTCTTTACCGTACCTCTAAAATACTCTACAGATAATGCTGTGATGATTGCGGTAGCAGCTTGGGTACAAGGTGAAAAGTTTTCAGTTCAAAGTGTTTTCCCTCGTGGTGGCTTGTGAAAGCTCCAAAGGTTGCACTCGACAAAGAACTTGGTCAGCACTTTCTTACAAATAAAGGTGTTGTAGAAAAAATCGTACAAAAGGTTGAGTATTTTAAAAATCGCGAAGTAGTTGAAGTAGGTCCTGGGGGTGGGGCACTTACCGAAGAGCTCTTAGCAAAAGGATTGCGCGTCATTGCTATAGAATTTGATCAACGTTGGTATGAAGAGCTACAAAAAAAATTCCAAAAATATATTCAAGAGGACATGTTTAAGGTAATTCATGCCGATGCAACTCGGATTTCATTTGAAGAAATCAAAAGCTATTTAAAAAATGAGCAAATAACTTTATGTGGAAACTTGCCTTACAATCGTGGGCAGGAAATTGTTTTGCGTTTTTTTGAAGAAGCTACTTTTGCCAATTGCTTTGTAGTGATGCTCCAAAAAGAGGTTATCGATAAATTTTTACCTAAAAACGAACGAAAATGTTATGGGCCACTTTCTATCAAGATGAGTTTCTTGGTAGATAACCTAAGTTCTTTTTTTGTGAGTCCGGGGAGTTTTCAACCACCTCCTAAGGTTGATAGTGCCGTTTTAGGTTTTAGTCGTAAGATAGAAAGTGACCTCAGTCCGGTACTCTATCCCGCAAAATACAAGGCATTTTCAAAATTCCTTCAAAATGCTTTTAACCAGCGTAGAAAAAAGCTTTCTAATAATTTAAAAGCTACAGACTTTGACGAAACATTTCAGGAGTATGCCTCTAAGCGTGCAGAAGAACTCAGCCCAGAGGATTTTATAAAACTTTTTAGTCATATGCTTAATGTTAAGTGACGCAATTTATGAATTTATTTTAGCTTTAAAGAACTATTTTAAGGACTTTTCAGTATTTGGGCCCATATCACTCTGTTAACACCCTTGTTAAAGGTGGTGCTATAAAAAAGGACGGAGTCATAATTGGTTATATCTTTGACGTAGCAGATCATGTTCAAGCTGATATCTATCAAGATGGAGCCTGGTACTATTTTTATACAGACGATAAGTTTGAAGTAGTTGGTGAAGAAGAAAACGCAGCTTAAACTCAGTCTTATTATTGAATAACTTAGTTGCTTTGGTTTCTCTAAATTTAATCTAAGCTAGCCGAAGCAACTTATCCTCTTTGATATTTGGTATATATTCTATACATATGAAGTTTAGCGACATTAGAAGAAACATCTCTAGTAATTTAATCAAGGGCGCTTTGGTGCTCTTACCATTTTTGTTGAGTTTCTATTTTCTTTCTTGGTTTGCCAACCTCTTTGATAGGCTTTTTTCTAAAATTCTCGTTCCTTTTGGATTTAGCAAAGATTTACCTTTCGGCATTGGAATCGCTTTAGGGATTGTCATTATTTTTGCTGTAGGAAAGATTTCTGAATTTTTCATCGCTGATCGGCTCAAAGAATGGCTTGAAAGCTTTATTAAAAAAATTCCAATTTTAGGTTCAATTTTTAGTTCACTGCGGGATCTCACAAATTACATGAATGACTCTGAAAAATCTGCTCAGGGAAAAGCAGTTATTGTGACTTTTGAAAATGCGGGTTTTAAAATTGCTGGGTTTTTAACCCGTTCAGATCTCAACACACTCCCTACGCAAGACTCTTTAGAGGATATGGTAGCGGTTTATATACCTCTGGCATATATGGTGGGAGGTGGGTTTACGGTCTTTGTAAACAAAAACCAAGTAAAAGAATTAGACATGCCCTTTGATAAGGCTATGCAAGCTAATCTCAGCGCATGGATTCTTAAAGGCAGTGACGAAAAGAAATAACGGCTTAAGTACTAGCTGAATAGTACAGGTGCAATCATAGCTCCATTGTGTACATTCACTACTGGACGCGAAGATATACGCACAAATGATCCTGCAAATTGATGTTCGACGATCCAGAAGCTCATGTTTTCATAAAAATCTTCTAGTCCACTGATTGAGCAACGAGCTTCCGAATAGGTTTGTGCGACGAAAACATCATTGCTTTTAAGGATCGTGTCGAGAGTGTATTCCCATTTTTCTTGGTTAACAAAAGGGCCTATTGTTACCCCTTGACCGCCATATCCGAGAGAAGGCTTGAGAACCCAATTTGATTTCTCTTTCTTGAGACGAGAGGTAGTTATGTTGGTAGGTGCGACTTCATCAGAGATGACATAAGTAGGAAGTATGCAAAGCTCCTTATCTTGCGAGAGAAATGCTAAAACCGATTTTTGATCGCCCAACAAAGACTCTAGTGGATTTGTTAGGGTGAATTTTTTAGCAGGATCAACTAAGGCTTTCCAAAGATCCAGAACAGGTGCACCTACTTTGGGCATTATTTCATCTACAGAGTCTCGCATTAGAATATCGTAAGTTTCTCCTCGCGCAATTAATTCACCATTGGAGTAAGCAATGCGGTTAGGTTCTTCAATCAAGCAGCGAAAGCCGCGTTCTTGGAAAATCTTTAAGAGGGCATAGAAGTCCCAAGAGACTGTTGAGTTCTTTTCGATAGCTAGTAGGACACTGCGAGCTACAGAATTAAATTTCTTTTTATGGCGTGCCATAAAATTGGAAATGATGTGATCAACGATTAAGGGCCGTGTAGTAATATCTGCTCTTTGTTTGTTGATCCAATGAAGGGTCCAGTCGTGGAACCCGTGGGCGGAGGGATCGGAGCAATTTATCTCAAGTATTTCTACTGTGTTCATTTTTCGATTGAGGTTGCAGTCTACGCGAATAATAGGATGGCTCATTTGGAGCTTCCGAATATGCGGTATTAACGGTTCAGGGACACTTATTGAATCATGCTGAAAACTATTCAAAGCTTGGCTTAATTTGGGAGATAGCCGTTGAAACTCTAACTGCCACTCTTGTGGAAGTATTAATGGAAATGAGTGCGAGAAACAGAAGTCGATGTTGTGTATACGTGTAAACTCTTTAAATTTTGCAAAGTCTAAATTGCCATTTATTTCACTGAAGTCTTTATTCAAGCGATCTACGGCTTTTTGATTTTCGGCAATAATTTCCATTTGGGTTATTTTAAAAAGTTTTGAGTCAGTTGTAGGACTTTAGTAATGTCTTCGATGGAGTGATCTCTTGTAAGACAAAGTCTAATTTTAGCATTTCCTTTGGCGACCACGGGAAAAAACGAGGTGTTAACAAAGAAGCCATGGTCTGTTAAATGTTGGCCAAGTTCAATGCAGCGAGACTCGTCTTTGATCTCAATGGTTTTAATAGGAAAATACGATACTTTATCGACGTTCGAGTTTAGCTGTTGGTCATAAAAATTAATGCGATGTCTTAAGTCTGCTTGAAGAAATGAAAGTTCAGGGGATTGATGAATCCGAAGACTTTCAAGGCCAGCGCAGATATTTGCGATATCAATACCGCCTGAAAAAAGATAAGGCGTAGAAAGCTTGCGCAGAGCGCTTTCCCATTTTTTGGTAGGAAGCGTGATTGCTCCTCCACTGCAGCCAAATCCTTTAGACAAAGAAAGTGTGACGAAGAGTCGATCAGGCCAAGGGGAGGTCCCTAAGATTGAAGCCACATAACCCTGACCGTTCTTTCCAAATATCGAGGTTCCATGTGCATCGTCTACGTATAAAAATAATCCATGGCGATCACTTAGTTCAAGTAACTCTTTTATAGGTGCAGCTCCACCCATGCTGTAAAGGCTATCGCAAAAATAATAGACATCTCTTTCAGTTTCTTTTTTACAAATCGACTCGAGTTGATTGAGGTCGTTATGCGCAATCTTTTGCACATCCGCCACTCCCTGTAGCATGGGCATCAAACTTTGCATGCTAGCATGTGAAAAACGATCAAAGATTAAAAGTGCTTTCTTCTCTTTGCTGGAAAATACTCCATCGGCAATCAAAGGTAATATTGCAAGATGGGTAACGCTCACTGACGGGAAGGTTACAGTGGGCATTGTCATCCAAGTTGAAAGCTCTTCCTCGAACTGGATAAGTGGCTGGATGCTTAGTCGAGTCCGCGCGCAGCAATAGTTAACTCCAAACTTCTCAATGCCATTAATCGCTGCAGCTTTAATACGCGGATCACTATCGAGGCCTAGATAGGAACAGCTCACAAAGCTGATTAAATTTTTTTCGTTTATCGTGAGTAGGCTGCCTTTACGTTCAGTAAAGCTCTGATGCATTAGGCGTTGCGTCTTTTGCGCAAGTTGCTCATTGTTAATGAAATCAAGAGCTGCGCTGTAATTTGCCATGCTTCTTAACAAAAATTTAACATAACTTTTGCGGGATTTTTTATGAAAATCACTTAATAATAGTTATATATTCCTTTTAGGAGGGGATCTTTATGGGTGCAGGTAATAATTACAAGAAGCTTCTTTCGGGAATCGTTGTGGTCTCTTCACTCGGTGCCACAAATGCTGCACTTGCAAAAGTATCCCATACTGGCCCCAGTGGTGGCGGCGACAGTAGCCGGACTTTCTCGAATGATAGAACTGGCAATGCCAATATTAATTCCGCTGAAGCGTTATTGAGAGACGAAGTCGACCGAACTTATAATGGTGTTAAGAAACCTGAAGTTGAGGTGATTGACGGCAGTCTTAATTTGAAACCTCAGAATGACTCAGTTCAAGCTTACAATGATATGATGGATTGGCTTTACAGTAGAGACGGGGTAAACGGCTCTAGCATTGTTGTACTTGGCGGAAGATTTTTTGTGAACGTAGCTCGAGCAGGGGAAGCTGAACAGCTTGTTCGTATAGCACTTCCACCCAAGCCCGTAGTTCCCTCTGAACCCGGCACCGGTGGACCTGGAAAGCTTGTTCCTTAATTAGAATCGAGTATGACAACTTCGCAAAACGATGAATCAATCATGAGTCCATTGTTTGCTTTTAAGAAAATCCCTCATGTAATTTCAGAGTTAGAACATTTTAAAATTCAAGAAGCTTGCACTCATTATATGGAAGCTATTCGTGTCGTAGGGCAGGGTGCCTGCAATGGACGCTTTTACATAGAAGATACAAACCTCTTTGAATTGTTAAGTCTGCCAACTAAATATTTAGAGTGGTTCAAATACTTTTCCAAGGCTTTTGAAATTCCATTAGTAAGTCGGCCCGATTTTATTCTCACAACTAAAGGACCAAAGCTAATTGACCCAAACTTTTGTAGCACCGTGGGATATGTACCTGAGGTATCATGGTTGGCTCATTATCAGAGGCAGAATTCAATACATTCTAAAGTGCGACTTCTCGATCCTGCAGAAGCGCTTTTTCACCATATCTCTTCGCGCATTTTTCCTGATACATCATTATTAGTAATAAAACTGGATGAGGCTCAGTGCAGTCGAAAAGAGAGAGACTTGTGCATCAGTTGTTTTTTGAAGTCGATATCTGACTTCGATTTCGTGTGCGCCAACTTCTCAGAGCTAGAAGAAAGAGCTGATGGCCTCTATTTCAAAGGGAAACGATATAATAATCTTCTCTTTTCATATCAATCTGCTCAAATTTTTGAGAAATGGGACGAGCATGAGTTCCTATGGAAGCTACAAAAAAAGGGTTTGCTTAATCTCTTAGACAATCCTTTTGAGGCAGTATTGTCGAACAAGGTTTTACTCGCATTCATCAGTGAGTTCGCTGAACACCTTCCCCTCGCTTCAAATGTTAAAGAGAATCTAACTCAGGTCGTACCTTGGTCTCGCTACGTGAGAGTTTGTGAAACTTTATATAATGGAGAGTCGCACTCACTTGAGCGTCTTCTAATAAAAGAAAAAGACCGTTTCGTATTGAAATTATCTAGCAGTTTTCAAGGACTGAATGTCTGTATTGGAAAGTTTTATGACTCTGGAGATTGGGCATCACTTGTTGCGAGTTCTTTTCAAAACCCAGGTTGGATTGCACAAGAGTATCTTCATAGTCAGGATGCACAGATTGAAGCCCATAAAGATAATACAACAGTGCAGTTTCAAGCCAAAGTCGCTACTAATCCTTATCTAGTGGGAGGCGTAATTTCTGGTTACCTCAATCACTATATTCCAGAAGAAAACTATAAAAGGAACATTGCGCTTCATTATTCAGGAGCGGGAGTTATAGGCACCACTGGCATTGCCATTCCTGGGTGATTGCCTTTTCTCAAAAGCAACTTTAGTAGTTTCCTAAAGGTGGCTAGCCCCTAAGGTGACGGACTGCTATGAATAGAGTTATGAGCAAAATACCTAAAGGAATTTTTTCTAGGTCAGTTGAATTGCTCAAGCTTGCGACCAAAGTGGGGGGGGAGGAGCTACTATCACGCTCAGACGCTGCTTCTCGTCAGCTCGAACAAGCAAAGGCCCTCGTTGATTCTTTGGGACGCCTTAAGGGTGCTGCCATGAAAGTGGGGCAGCTTTTGAGCATGGATTTTTCGGATTTATTTCCTCCGGAAGTACGTCAGATTTTAGAACAACTTCAAAATAGTTCTCCGCACTTTATGAGTGAAGAAGAAGTGCGCGAAATTCTAAAAAAAGAAATTCCATTAGAATATCCAAATTTACAAGAACTCAGTGCGCAGCCCATCGCTGCTGCGAGTATTGGTCAAGTTCACTCGGCACTTTGGAATGGGCAAAGAGTAGTTCTCAAGGTTCAGTATCCGGGAGTTTCAGATTCTATTGATTCAGACTTAATGCTCTTAAAAGGAGTCGTGCAAAGTTTAGTTACCATTTCTCGTAAAAAGATGAGCTTTGAGCCACTTTTCAATGAATTTGCGAGTGTATTCAAATCAGAAACTGATTATGCACTCGAATTGGAAAGTCTAGGTAAATATAGTCAGTTGATGAAAAACCATCCTCAGTTTCGCTGCCCTAAAGCTTTTCCGGAGTTAAGTTCTAAAAAAGTATTGGGCATGACTCACGAAGAAGGAGTGTCTTTAAAAGACTGGATCAAAAAAACTCCATCTTTAGAAAGACGCGAGAAACTTGGTAGAAATGTGCTCAGCTTGTACACGATTGAGTTTTTTGAAAATGCATTCGTACAAAGCGACCCTAATCCTGCAAACTTTTTAGTGGATAAAGAAGATCGTATCGTTCTTTTGGATTTTGGCGCAATGAAATCTTTTAGTGCTGATTTTATTAATGAATATACTTCACTCATGAAATTCGTTGGAAAAAAAGATTTGCCGGCTTCAGTTTTTCAAGCTGTAAAAATGAACTTTTTAAATGAAAGAGAACAAGAAAGCACTAAAGAGTTGTTTTTTCATATGTTGAGGTCAAGTCTTTGTGCCTTTGACGAGGATAAGCAGCCTTTTGATTTCAGCGATAAAAACTACTTTGATCAGACTAAGGTTACGACTCATACCTTTGGTAGAGCCGCGGAATTTAGTCCGCCCCCTTATGAAATTATTTTTCTTCACCGTAAGCTTGTAGGAGTATTTGGTATTCTTAGGGACTTAAATTTACAGATCGACCTTACGCCCTATTGGAAAAAAGTAACAGCCAAAGCTTAATTTCTTAAAGATTAATTGCACTCGGTCGTTTAAGCTAGGTGTATGAAGATTCAGCCTTATCTATTGGGTTCTGGTCGTGCAGGGCAAGCGTTGGTGCGCAGTCTCTCTGTACTAGAAAGTTCCGATTCAGAATTTGTTTTTGAAAAAGCTATTAACGTAGGCCGAAACCAAAGTTTAAAAGGGCTTAAGAAAAAAGATGAATTTGCCCTTCTCTTAATTGCGAATCCTCATGCCTTGCATGCGCAGAAAATTTTAGAAGCGAATGGCGAGTTTGATCTGATTGTTACTGAAAAACCTGTTTGTACAAATCTAGAAGAAATTGCACAGTTGCAAAAAATTACAACTCCCGTAGCCGTTTGCCATGGCTATCGCCAAAGCTGGGGCGTGCAAACATTAAAGTCCATGATTCAAGCAGGCGACTTTGGCGAAATACTTTCTATTGAAGGTCGTTATTGGCAATCGTCTACCGCTCAACGTGCTCTTCAAAAGAGTACAGCGCAATCATGGAAAAATGATCCTAAACTAAGTGGGCCATTCGACGCCTTGTTGGATATTGGCACGCACTGGGCAGATACGGCTATTTTTTTAATGCCTGAGAAACTTAAAGAAACTCAACTTTGGTTGTCTTACATAAACAGTGAGACTGCCCACAGAGATTCGCACGTGCATATGAATTTTCTTTTTGAAAACAATAAAAGGGCATTTTGCTCGGTTTCTAAAACGGTGCACGGCGCTGCCAATCATTTTGAAGTGAATGTTATTGGATCTAAGAAATTTGCAACGTGGAAGTTTTTAGAGCCTGACTTTTTAGAGCTTGGTGAAGGGGCTGTTCGTACTATTGTTTCGCGAAAGGATAACAAGTGGGGCTCTACGCAGTCAGCACATCACGCTATGGGTTGGTTAGAGGGTTACATTGAAATCCTCAGGCAATCTTTGCGAAAGGCGACTGGAAAGGCCTATGAGGCTTACCCTGATTTAGCCGATGGACTCTTTGTTGTAGAAGCGCTCTTGAAAGCTAAAAAGTAAGCTTTTTCTTAAGCCTAAGGGCTAAAAGCTAAGTCATCTCTTGTCAGGCTTAGAGCGCGAGAGCTATTCTTGGTCCATGAATTTCATCAAAAGCACACTCTTTCTTGGTATCGTGCTCGCCGCTCCTGCGGGGTTGACGTTCTGGGTTTTATTTAGAGTGATTCGATTCTTTGATGATACTTTTCGCCCTATGGGTTTGGGGCAGATTCCCGGCTTGGGTTTAGTGGTTGCCGTTGGAGCACTTTTTATAATTGGTCTCATTGGTAAAACTTTTGCTGGAAGGCTTCTGAAAAATTTTGTGGATTGGGTGCTGGAGCAGTTGCCCGTTGTGCGTGGAATCTACCGTCTCTTCAGTCAAATCGGAGATGCTTTTTTATCTGGAAAATCAAAGTCTTCATTCAAGCGAGTTGTTAGCGTTCCTTTTGCTTCTAAAGATGCAAGCAGCATTGCCTTTATGGTGAAAGAAATGGAAGACGGACAAATTTTGGTATTTGTCCCCGCTGCACCTAACCCTACAACAGGTTTTATTTTAAAATACCCTCGTGATCAGGTTCAGGATGTGAACATGACTGTAGAGGAAGCCTTCAAGGTGATATTGAGCTGCGGAGCCTTGTTGCCCGCTAAAGTCTAGGGTGGGAACTTTGCATGGCTGCTAAAGATAAAGAAAAAGAGAAAAAAAATTCACCTACGATTCTCAATAAAAAAGCAGGTCATGATTATCACATCATCAAAAAATTCGAAGCTGGAATTCAGCTTCTGGGCAGCGAAGTAAAGTCTTGTCGAGATGGAAAAGTGCAGCTGGTGGACTCTTATGCCAGTTTTGAAAAGGGCGAGCTTTATTTGCATAAAGCGCATATTGCTGAATTCAAGCAATCGGGACCTTATTTTAATCACCTCGCTACGCGAAAACGAAAGTTGTTCATGCATCGAGGAGAACTCAACAAGCTAGATGCCGAGTTAAAAACTTCGGGTCAAACCCTCATTCCCACTAAGCTTTATTTCGTAAAAGGCTACGTGAAAGTAGAGCTAGGCTTGGCAAAGGGCAAAAAAGCCTTTGATAAGCGAGAAACTATCAAAAAGAACGATGAAAAACGCCGTATTGATCAGGCCATCAAGTCTAGACGCTAGGCGTTACGGGACATCTCTAAACTAGGGTGGCTCAGTAAAAGACTTTGCTCGACGCGCCACGAAGCCTGAGTTAATTTGAATTCACAATGGCTGTTAAATACGCGCGTAGTACTTGGAAGCAACAATTGTATATTCCAGAAATTTTGCGCGGCTTAATGCTTACTCTTAAGTTTTTGTTTCGTAAAAAATCAACACTTCAGTATCCAGAGCAGAAACATACTTTGCCTGTTGGATACCGTGGTGTGCCCCGACTTATTACCGGTAACGACGGCAACGAACGTTGTGTAGCTTGTAAACTTTGCGAAGTGGTGTGCCCTCCTGTTGCGATTTATATCGAAGCTGAAGAAGCTCCTAACCAAGATTATAAAGAACGTCGTCCAAAAGTTTTTCAAATTGATTATGGTCGTTGTATCAATTGTGGTTTCTGTGAAGAAGCTTGTCCTGTTGAAGCTATCGAAATGAGTCAGAGTGTAGAAATTGTGGGCGAGAGTAGAGAGTCTCTTGTTTATCAAAAAGAACAATTGCTCGCAGTTCCTTCTGATCCTCGCAAAGCTCCCATGCGCGGTTTGTAATTAAAATATTTTTATAAATAAATTTAGAAAGATTCTTTAAGAAGAATAAGCTGACAAGTTCTCAAGCCTCGTCGTCAAAGTTCAGCGAGTCATACCTTTGGCTTAAATCATCTTACGAACAAGATTCCGTCACATGTAAAGACGTTTCTACTTTTGAATAAATGAGATGAAGTTATCATTTATTCGTTTCATGTCCGTGATTTTTACTGCGTCGTTGTGGGCGTCGCCTGCTGCGAATACTTTCATTCTCTCTGATCAAGAGATGTTAGACGCTGCAAACATTAAAGCGCTATATGTGGATGAGCATACGGGTTTGGCAGCGGCAAAGATAAGTTCTTTTCAACAAAATATTCTTCTAAGAAAAAGTCATGAGCGTGGTCGTTGTGGTGGTTTTGAATTGATGTCGAATGATTTTTCGCAAAAGGATTTTAGTAAATCTGTGTCTCTAATAAAGGCGCGAAAAGAATTAGATGCTAAAGAATTAAAGGCGGCACCACGTAGATTGAAGTCTCGTTCAAGTGTTGTTGAAGCTATTGAAGCTGTAAGTGAAGCGAAAATACAAGAGTGGGTAGAGTGGTTGTCTGCTTTTCCTACACGCTACCACAAAGCTCCTCAGCCCAACGTTCATGTAGAGGCTCTTCAAGCAAAACTTAATGAAGAGTTAAAGAAATTTCCTACACTCAATGCGAGCACTGAACTTGTAGCACATACAAAAACTCCTCAGAAAACTTTAGTTTTAAGAATCCCAGGAAAATCTAAAGCAGATGAAATTGTGGGTATGGGTGCACACCTAGATTCAATTGTTTCTAGCTTTATTGGTATGCCAAGCAGTGGTCGTTCACCAGGATCTGACGATGACGCTTCTGGATCTTCGAGTTTGCTCGAAGCATTACGTCACTTACTCGCACAAGCACCTTTTGAGAGAACTCTAGAGTTTTACTGGTACGCGGGTGAAGAGGGTGGCTTGATTGGTTCTGCGGAGCTTGCAGCTACCTATAAAGCACAAGGTAAAAAAATGGCTGGAGTGCTTCAGCTAGATATGACTTTGTTTGCAGGAAGTGGAACAAACACTATCGCAAGTATGACAGATTATACCTCTCCTGAAATGCGCGCACTCTTGACCGAATTCAATCGTCTTTACCTTAACGTAAACATTGTTGAAGATAAGTGTGGATACGGATGTAGCGATCATGCATCTTGGTACAAAAATGGTTATCCTACTTTGATGCCAACAGAGGCGACATTCCGCCAAATGAATAAAAAAATTCACACTAAAGATGACGTGATCTCTTCGACTTCAAGTTTTGAGCACGCAGCTATCTTTAGCAAAATTGCGATTGCATTTGCTTCGCACCTTGGAACTCCGTAGTACGCGATAAATTAATGTACTTGAAAAAGGGTGCTCGCCTCTTAGGCTGGCACCCTTTTTTTTTACTTACAAGTAGCTTGGCCTGAAGTGGGTATAGATCCACCGTCTTTGCATTTCACACTGCCGCCGTTGTAGGTATTCCCTTTGAGGTAAACACTTGAAGCTCCATTCTTCATGGGCTTGATATCAGCATCTTTAGCGCTCAATTGAATGGCAGTGTCGCAACCGTTAAAAGTATTTCCTTCTGCAGCTCCAGATGTTTGAGGCTTAAACCTTAAGCAGCGCACGCCGCCCACAAACACGTTGTCGTAAAAGTTAATTTCTTTACCAAAGTTTACTTGAACGGTTTTATCCCAAGCCGATTTGCTAGGTGTGGCTATAAGCACAGAGTTTTGCACGGTAACTTTTGAAGAACCTGGAGTTCCAACTGTCAGCATGTCTTCGCAAGCGTGGCCGTAGATTCCATCTAACGTTACATTTTTAGGTCCATTACTGCCACATGTGTTTCCTTGGCCTGTTCCGCAACTTGCAATGTGGATGGGATCTCCTAAGCCTTTAGAACCATGTGTTTTACCGTCACCGATGAAGGCAAAGTTTTTAATAACAACATTAGAAGCTTGAATGCGAAGAATCTGGGGGCCATTTTCTTTTTGACCGCTACAACTCCAAGATTTGCCTTTCCAAACATGTAAGACGTTTTTGAAATCATAAGTTCCAGATTTAGTGATCACGATTGTGTTGCTTACACTTTTCATCCCATTGAATCGTGAGCTTTTGAAAAGTTCCGAAAATGCTCCGAATTTGAGTTTTTTCAATTCACTGGGCAGGGCTTTATCAACAGGGCCGGAGTCTACTTCTTCAACCGGTTGTGAAGGAGGAGTCGGTTTGGGTTCAGCGGGTTTGGGGGTTGAAGGGAGCTCACTTTCGGGCGGCTTAGCACCTGTAGCGTACGCTGAGATGTTTAAAGTCATTGTTCCAAGGGCCACGAATAGTGCATAAAGTGCTGATTTCATTGATATAACCTCTGCTTTCAAATCTTTTTAGTTTTTCTACCGGAGGCTACATGCAACTGTTCCTCTATGTTCGACAAGAGCGAACACTTCTTAAGTGAAGACTTGGTTAATAGAAGTTATTTCTTTTGTGGGGCTCAAATTTAAGTACTTGAAGCAGGCAATTGAGTTTGTATCCGCACTTTGATGTCGTTATATACAAGGCGTGCCCTACGCGCGCCGTTACGCCTTTGTTACTCTTCTCATTGTCCTTGTGGCCTATCTTTGGGGTGTAGGGCGAGTTCAAATTCCCAAAATCGGAGATGAAGTTTTGTATCTTCAAATCGCGCGTGTGACGGGCGAGTCAGGCTCTTGGCTTCCTTTAAAATATGAAGAGGGTGTTTTTAGCACCAAACCACCTTTGCTTTATTGGTTAGGCATTAGCAGTGCAAAAGTTTTTGGGAATTCGTTATGGGCTTATCGATTGCCTGTTCTCTTGGCTACTTTTTTGAGTGCGTGGATAATTTACTTACTGGGAATAGCTTATTTAAGAAATCGATCGAGTGCCCTTATTTCGGTCTCTGTGTTTTTAGGTTTTATTTCTACTTTTCAACACGGAAGACCCTTTCTAGTGAATTCTTTTGAAGTTCTCTTTCTATTGTTTCCCCTTTTAATTTTTTATCGAAAACCTCAGTTTACATTTATAAACTGGGTATTGATTGCACTTAGTTGGGGTGCTGTTTCCTGGAGTAAAAGTTTTGCGCTCATACCGGTTGGGTTTTTATCTTTAATAGCGGCCTCGTATTACTTAGTAAAAACTACGTGGCTTAAGAGATGTGTTTACTTCGGATCTGCGGCTACTCTAAGTCTCTGCATTTTTGCTTTATGGTTTGTTTTTGATCCCGATCCGCAGCTATTGTTTCAGCAATTTGTCGTGGGTGAGAATGCTGTAAAATTCAAAGGCTACGCTCATTACTTTTCTGGTTTATTTGTTGGCTCTTACACCCTTTTTAGAATTTGGCTGGGGCCATTAGCAAACGCAGGTCTTTATGTGCTGCCTGTAGGAGCGCTAGTGGTGTTATTATTTAAAAAACGCCATCTTCTTCCGGCAAACGATAAGGCTCTCATCGTCTTTATGCTGGCCTTTCTTGTATTTTATTCTCTGCCAACTCAACGACAAGAAAATTATCTTTTGCCATTGATGGGAGTTTTGGCTCTTCTACTGGTGAAATATCGCGATGCTTTACCTTCTCAAATATGGAGAATCTCACTGGGAATTACAGACTTTGTTTTTATAGGCTTAAGTTTGGCACCCTTAGTTCTCTCTCTTTGGGGAAGCTTTACTCCCTTTGCCAAAGTGTTGTGGGTACTTTGTGTGATTGGCTATCCGATGATTTATTTTATTTGGGACACTAAATACGCTTTTCCGCTTTTAGTTCTTATGTGTTTTATACAACTCACAAATTTTTCTGATCCCTTCAACAAACAATTTAAATCCTTTGAGCAAAGTTCAGCGCAAGTTTGGGTGCCTACACGTAAGCTCGCTCAACATGAACGTTTTAGATTTATGGCTCCAGGAGCTATACCGCGAGCTTATTGGCCTGAACAGGCTACCGATATTTGTAAGACCTTAAAAGAAGGCGAGTGGATGGTACTAGAAGAGGCAGACCTTAAAAATTGTGCACGGTCTGTAGAAAAAGTTGAAGAAATCTTAGACTTTAAAACTCGTCAAAAGCCCAAGGAACTTCTAATGATTGCCCTTGGCAAAAGCGATTACTTGGTGCGAAAACTCTATCTTATTAAAGCCTTAGGTTCAGCTCCTCTTTAGAGCAGCATTTCTTTAAGCTTTTTTATTTCCATTTAAGTGTTGAGTCGTTTGGCCCTGTTATCTAAATACACTTCATGCTCAGAGGTCTGATCTTTGTCTTTAATGGAGTGCTTTTGGGCTTAGCGTCAGGACTCGTCTCTCAATCACAAGAGATTGCCTCTTCTCCTATTCATGAAGAAAAAATGGGGGATTTTTATCAAAGTCGTTATGCGCTCGGTGACTTTTCAGATTTAATAGTAGCCTCTTTGAGCGGGGTAAATCTTGATATAGAAGGCCAAGGCCAGGCGTGGAATTGTGACTTGGAATTTGGCACTCCCGCTGAGAATTATGTTCAATGGATTCATTCGGTAGATCTCATCTGTGAAAGAGGTTCTGAAACAGTTATTTTTCCACTCGGCGAGGGTGAGTTTAGAAAGGCATACGCTAAAGGTCGTTTGCTAATTAAGGGAGCTGCTGCTGAGACTTTGTCTTCTGTGTTGGAAAGAAATTCTAATGACTCAAGTGTTGAAAGTGCTGTGAGCAGTCGCACAATAGCTTGGGGGCCACAGCGCCAAATGGAAATTTTTACACTTAGACGTTCAAGCATAGAAGCAAATTTAAAATTTAGCTTAGAGTGTTATAGGGATCTTCAAAGCGAAGAGCTTCATTCGTGTGCCCTGGCATTTTGACATCCAATAATTTGCTTTTACTGTAAATTAACAAATAATCTAAAATTTTAGTGAATCATGTATGAAGCATGATTGAGCTTCTAACAAAAACTAACAGAATTGTTTGTCTTTCTTTTTTTCTGAGTTTGTTTGTATCCACATCGCTTTATGCTCAGAAGTTGCATTATCAATTAGGGGCAAAACTTACGAACTATAAGAGTGCAAACTATGTTGTAGTTGATCTTTTTGATACGAACGCGAGTACGATTCAAAAAATTCAAAAAGAAGGTAAATACGTCATATGTTACTTCAGTGCAGGATCTGCAGAGAATTGGCGTTCGGACTTTAAATCTTTTCCTAAAAGTGTGGTGGGAAAAAAGATGTCGGGTTGGGAGGGTGAATACTGGCTTGATATTAGAAGTGCGAGTGTCATGAATATTCACAAAAAGCGTTTGGATCGTGCAAGGGATATCGGTTGTGACGGGGTTGATCCAGATAACGTGGATGCCTACCAGCACAATACAGGATTTTCTCTTACAAGTGGACATCAGGTGACATTTCTACGGAATCTTGTGAAAGAAGCAAGGGTTCGAGGTTTAGAGATAGGCCTTAAGAATGCGACTGATTTAGTGGGCACTTTGGTAAAAGACTTTGATTGGATCATTATAGAAGAGTGCTTTAAGTACAAAGAATGCTCGCGTTATGAAGCTTTTCCAAAAGCTAAAAAACCCGCTTTTATAATTGAATACACAAAGTATTCTCAAAAAAATTGTGATGAGGCCCGTAAGAAAGGATTCAGCTTAATGTTTGCTGATCTAAGTCTTAAGGGCCCGTTTACTTACTGTAAGTGATTATTTTTTTAGACTGTCGCGAATTTCTCTCAAAAGAACAATGTCTTCAGGAGTGGGTGCGGGTGCTGCAGGGGCAACAGCTTTTGGTTTTGTAGCAGTGTTAACAACTTTAATAATAATAAATACGCAGAAGGCAATAATTAAAAAGTTCACTACGTTTTGTAAAAAGTTACCGTACGGTAATATCGCTGCACCTGCTTTTTTAGCCTCATCTAAGCTGGCATATTCTGTAGAACTAAAATTAAAGTAGAGATTGCTGAAGTTTACACCACCAATTAAGCGGCCCACGATAGGCATAATCATGTCGTCTACAAGTGATTTAACGATGCCGCCAAACGCCCCTCCAATAATTACACCTACTGCTAGGTCTAGAACATTTCCACGCATTGCAAATTCTTTAAATTCTTTCAAAAGTGACATCATTTCTCCTTTAGTCGTCCCTATGATAAAACAAATAGGGAGTATGCCAATGAAATTAACACTTAGTGCCGTAACTTTTCTAATAATAACAACTCTTGCTTACGGAGCGGAAAAGAAAAATGAGAAGAATTTAGCCCCTCACGTTCATGGCGAGGGAAAGTTGAATTTTGTTTTGGATTATGAAAAACAAGAGGCGCAACTGAATTTTCAATTCCCTGCCCTACAGGTTCTTGGATTTGAAAATAAGCCCAAAAACGACTCAGAAAAGAAGATTCATAAAGAATCTCATGAGAAATTAAAAAATCCGAGCAATATTTTTACACTTGTAAGTGCTAAGAATTCTAAGAGCGACTGTGTCTTTGGAAAATCAACTCTGAAAATACCCTACATGGATGATCATGCTCATGACCATGGTCATGCACACGAGGATCATGATCATGCAGATTATGAATTAGAATATTCATTTAAATGTAAAAACTTAAAAGCAGTGCAGGGATTTAAGCTCGAAGCTTTTAAAAACTTAAAGAACCTCGAAAAACTTAAAGCAGAAGGTTTTGTTGGCGAAAAAGCTGTGTCACAAGAAATGAAATCAACTCAAGCAGAGCTTCTTTTTTAGAATGCGGTAAAAATGTTATTCGAAATCAAAAAACTTAAGTTTAAGTACCCCTCGCAAGATAGTTTTGCTTTGGAGTTAGATTCCTTTTCAGTCTCACAAGGCGAGCGAGTTTTCGTTCGTGGACGAAGTGGCTCTGGTAAGTCTACGTTGCTTAATTTACTCGCAGGAGTATTGAATGCGCCCCTAGGGAGTATTTTTTACAAGGGAGTTGATTTTAATACTTACTCTCCTAATCAACGAGATCAGTTGCGAGCACAAGAAATGGGTGTAGTGTTTCAGCAGTTTAATTTATTGCCTTTTTTAACAGCAGAAGAGAACGTGCTTTTGCCATTTGTTTTTGCGAAATCTAAGTTTGATTTAGGCCAGGTGAAAACTAGAGCTCAAGATCTCTTTGAACATTTAAAGCTCTCCAACTCTCTTCTTAAAAAACCCGTGAATGAGTTGAGTGTTGGGCAACAGCAGCGAGTAGCTGTTGTAAGAGCTTTGATACATAAACCGCAATTGATACTCGCAGATGAGCCCACTTCAAGTTTAGACACCGAGACACGCGATGATTTTATTCAGCTTCTTTTAAAAGAAAGCCAAGCTATTGGAGCTTCAGTGTTATTTGTGAGCCATGATCCGACTTTAGAAAAACATTTTGAAAAAACATTACATCTCAATTCAGCATCTACAGCTGCCAACTTAGGAGCGTTTTAATGAACGCCTTAACTTTAACTTTAAAAAGTTTATCAAATCGTAGTTTTTCTGCGTGTTTAACAATTGCATCTATTGCAGTGGGTATTTTTCTTTTACTAGGTGTTGAACGTATTCGTGAAATTACGCAAAAAGGTTTTGAGGGAACACTTTCTCAGACGGATTTGGTGGTGGGCGCCCGCGGGGCTCCACTGCAAATTCTGTTGTATTCAGTTTTTCATATCGGAAATCCTTTAAACAACGTTCGTTATACAAGTTTTGAAAAATACTCTGAACATCCAGAGGTAAAATGGGCCGTACCCATCTCTTTAGGTGATTCGCATCGAGGTTTTCGCGTCATTGGAACTTCTGTCGGTTTTTTTGAAAACGTAAAAACAGGTGCAAAAAAATCTTTTGAATTTACTCAGGGGCGTGTTTTTTCTTCACTTTTTGAAGTGGTGGTAGGAGCTGAGGTTGCCAAACGATTGCGCTATAAAGTGGGTCAAAAGCTGCTGCTTACACATGGTGTAGATATTACCAACAGTTTTCAACATGAGAATGCTCCCTTTGAAATTGTGGGAATTATGGCTCCCACGGGAACTCCTTTTGATAAGTCACTTTTTGTTTCATTAGAAGCCATTGAAGCCATTCATGATGGCTGGGAGACGGGCGCTCCTCAGGGTGAGTCCAAAGAAGCAGCAGCTTTAGCTGCTAAAACGTGGCAGCCAAAATCGATCACTGCTTTTTTTGTAGGACTTAATTCTCGGATGTCGGTTTTTAAAGTTCAGAATGAGATTAACAATGATTCTATCGAGCCTCTGACAGCTTTTATGCCAGGTATTACGTTACGTGATTTGTGGACAACTCTTGGAAAAGCCGAGCTTGCCTTTAAGATTTTAGGAGCCTTGGTTTTAGTGACCAATCTATTAACTCTTCTTTTGCTCTTGTTGAGCTCAATGCAAGAACGCAGACGAGAAATGGCTATTTATCGAGCTATGGGAGCTGGGCCCTTTTTCATGGGTAAATTGCTCTTGGTAGAATCCCTCTTACTTACTTTTTTGGGATTAATACTAGGTTTGGGCTCTTTGGCTGTAATGTTCTATGTGTTTCAAACACCTCTTGAACAAAGTTTAGGGTTTCAAATACCCGTACTGTCTTTAAGCTTAACTGAAGTGATTTATTTGTGCTCCGTATTAGTAGGGGCCTTTATAATCGCGCTCGTTCCGGCTTTTATGTCCTATCGCCAAAGTTTATCTGATGGATTGCTGGTTAAGAGTTAGAGCCGCATTAACTTCTGCAACTTTTGGGACTATAACAAAAGCCAATGCAGCCAAAGCTAAAAACTCAATATAAATTAGCAGTGCTGGCTTTTCTCTTAGGACTTGGGGCAGCAGGACTTTGGGCTCTTAAGAAAAAGCTTGATGAAAAAATTGGAGGCAACGCTTCTTCCAATATTGCACTCGAAAGCAAGGGTGAAAACTTTGTAGATCGCGATGGAATTAAGTACCGTGATACCAACTGGAAGGAACTTGTTCAGCTTGATGTGGAGTCAGGTGAGCGAGGAGGTAATTTGGGGAAGATTGAGAATCAAATGGTTCGTATTCCCGGTTATATTGTTCCTCTTACGGATGAGGTATCCATTCTGGACGAATTCCTCTTTGTCCCCAATGATCAGGCGTGTATACATGTGCCGCCTCCTCCTCCAAACCTCATAGTTAAAGCTAAGCTCAGAAGAAAGCTTCCTTTTGAAGAAGTGTACAATCCTTCTTGGCTATTGGGACGTTTGGAGATCGTTACAACTAAGAGTGAATATGGTTCCTCAGCCTATCAAATTTTGGATGCTGAACTTGAAAAGTACGAAGAATAAAATTTTTTTTTAATTTCATTTTGCATATTTTTTGACTGCATTGAATCTTCGTTGTTCTCATAGAGCAAAGCGCATACTATAAAGTCTAAAGGGCGGAGCTATGAAATCACACAAAAATTTAAAAAAGTTACTTGGAAACTTCGCATCTTTATTTTTTGTGAGTTTTTCATATCTAAGCTTGGCTCAAAACAGTACTCCCTCTTCTCTTGAAGATTGGTTTAAAGCATCTTGGGAGCACAGCCCAGAAATCAAATCCTCTGAGGCGCAAGTTCAAGTTGTTGAATCCAATAAAATGCTAGCAAATTCTTTATTCATGCCGAGTCTTTTTGCGAGATATCAATTTCGTGAAAACGAACGAAGCGCTCAAACAAAAGTATTGAGTTTAAATGCAGAACAAAACTTTTTTAATGGAATGAGTGATTATCATCGTGGAGTAGAGGCGAATCGACTTCTTGAAGCAGAACAAAGTGCTCTTAAATACAAAAAAATGTCAGTGGCGCGCATTGTAGGAGATACTTTGTTAAAAATAGCTGCAACAACTGCGCAAAGAAAAATACTAGATGAAAACTCTAAGATTTTAGAAGAACGTCTTAAGGAATTTCGAAGACGCACTCGCATTGGCCGTTCAAGAGATGTGGATTTGATTCAAAACCAAATTGACCGACTTCAACTTGAGCGACTTAAGGCAACTAACCAGCGTTCATACCTAAGTGCAGTGGCTGTTTTAAAAGAATACACAGGAAAAGATATAAGCACGCTTCCTTTTGATATTTCTAAACTTTTAAATGAACTCATTTCCTATCACTCAGGTTTGGAAAAACGTTCATACCGTAGAGAAGAATTACGATCGAGAACTGAAGCTCAAGAGTCTGCCGTAAGTTCGTCATATGGGGGTTATTTCCCAACGGTCAAAGGTGTTGCAAGTTACTACCCAGAAAATGATTCTAGTTTTTCTCGTTATAATGACGACTGGAGTGTAGGGGTGGATTTGGAATGGCGCTTTTTTGAAGGTTTTTCTAATAAAGCTCAAGTCAATCAAGAGAGGGCATTGCAGATCAAAGCTCAGTCTGAGTTACAAAGTTTTGAATATGATGATGTAGAAGCTACTCAGCGATTGAAAGATGAATGGAAACAATTGACCGCAGAAAAAAGACTTGTGAGCGAAGCCGAGGCCTTATCTGTTAAAGCATTTAATGCTCAAGAGCGAGATTTTCGTCTTGGTCTTGTAACGGTATTAGAGCTCAGCACTTCAGATGAGCAATATTTAAATTTGAAATTAGAAAAAATTGCTATTCAAGAAAAATTAGGACTTATATTAACTCAGGCCATTGAGAGAGGCGGCCTAGACGGCCTGCAACTGTGAGTATTAAGAGATGAGTCTTTCTAAAATATCCATTGAACGGCCAGTTTTTGCTTGGATGCTAATGGTGGCTCTTATGCTCTTTGGCTTTCTAAGCCTAAGAAAAATGGGAGTTGGCTTGTTGCCAGATGTGGATTTTCCCCAGGTCAGTATCAGCACTAGTTATCCAGGAGCTTCTCCAGAGTTGATGGAGAGTGATGTTACAGAAACACTAGAAGGAGCATTGGTTGGAGTTGAAGGCGTTAGGCTGATCACTTCTTCTTCTAGTTTTGGATCTTCACGCATCACACTTGAATTTGATTTGGATCGCAATATCGATGCAGCCATTCAAGATGTGCAGACTGCTGTGCAGGCCGCTATGCGAAGCTTACCAGATGACATTGAACAACCTACAGTTAATAAATCTAACCCCGAAGATCGCCCCATACTTTGGATTGGTCTTTCGGGTGGCAAAGATTTACGTGAGCTTATGCTTTTTGCGCGCAATCAGTTACAAGATCGCTTTGCATCTGTTCCTGGAGTGGGAGCTATCCAATTAGGTGGAAGTGTAGATCCGCAGGTACGAGTGTGGCTCGATCCAAAAAAACTTACACAGTTTGAACTTACGGCAGATGACGTGCTCCGGAGTATTCAAGAAGAACATACAGAAAAGCCTGTGGGATATGTGGTGCAGGGTACTAAAGAAATCAACCTTCGCATCATGGGTGAAACACTTACAGCAGAAGAACTCGCAAATATTCCAATCACTCGTCGGGGTGGTTCGCCACTTTTTGAGAAATTACAAATTAAAGATTTAGGCCGCGTAGAAATGGGCCTGAACGATATTCGCAACATTTCTCGTATTAAAGGTCAGAGAGCTGTGGGTATTGGGATCAACAAACAGCGTGGCGTAAATACTCTTGCCGTGGCTCAAGCTGTAAAAGAAAAAATGAAAGAGATTCAATTGCCAGAAGGCTATGAGATGCAAGTGAACTACGATTCAACGTTGCAAATCGAAGAATCTGTTCATGAGCTTTTATTTACACTTTTTCTTTCGATATTTTTAACGGGTCTTGTTTGTTGGTTGTTCTTAGGAAATCTAGGGACCACCATTAACGTATTGTTTGCAATTCCCACAAGTTTGTTGGGAACTTTTATCGTTATCAGTTTCCTTGGCTATACGCTAAACAGCTTTACAATGCTGGCTATCATTCTTGTGGTGGGAATTGTTGTAGACGATACCATCATGATTTTAGAAAACATTGTGCGCTTCCGTGAAGAAGGGCATTCGTGGCGCGAGGCGGCTCTACAAGGGACAGAGCAAATTACGGGGGCGGCTATAGCTGCTACTTTGGCCATCATAGCCATCTTTTTACCTGTTACTTTGGTAGAAGGAAGCACGGGCGCATATCTAAAACAATTTGGGGTGACACTTTCAGTTGCTGTAGCACTTTCACTATTAGAAGCTTTAACTTTTACACCCATGCGTTTGTCCATGAGTAAACGCGATCCTAAAATGAGTGGTATTCCTGCAAAAATGGAAGAAAAAATAAAAGGTCTTGCTCTGAAATATGGCAAGTTTATTGAATTTACCTTTAAAAGACCCAAGTCCGTTTATTTTATTACTTTAGGAATTTTTTTAGCTTCTATGTCCTTTATAAAAATTTTACCCAAAGAGTTTTTACCGGCAACAAATGGCAATACACTTTTCGCCAGAGTGGAGCTTCCAATTGGCACAAGTTTAGACGAAACAAACAAACGTTTTGTAGACTTGGAAAAAGTTTTTTCTGATCATCCCGATGTCGATAAAGTTTTTGCAATTATTGGAGGTTTTTCAGGACGCGGAAACCAGGGAAATCTTTTTGTAACATTGAAGGATGTTTCTAAGCGTTCAAAAGAACTCAAAGACGTAGAAAACGACTTACGTGATTCAGTAAAGAAATTAGGTTCTGATCTTAAGGTTCGTATTCAAGGTTCTTCAAGCCAAGGCTTCGGAGGTAGAAGAGGTTATCCCGTTGAGTTTAATCTTTATGGTCCCGATTGGGAGACTTTAGTAAAATCTAGCCAAGATCTTGTAAAAGCTATGGGCGAAGATTCAAGTTTTACAGATATCGACACAAGTTACGAGGAGGGAGCTCCTGAGTATTCTATCAAACCTAAAAGAGATGCAGCACTTGCCCGTGGGGTTTCGGTAGATGAGCTCTCAAATACTTTAAACTTTTTGTATCAGGGACAAGAAGCCGCGCGTTTTAATGATACCGGACGTCGCAGTGAAATTATTATTCAAGCCGAAAAATCCCAAGCACCATCTACCATAGAAGGCTTAAAGAATTTGTTTGTTCGTAATAACCGCGGCAATTTAGTGAAACTAGGAGAAGTGGTGGAAGTGAGCGAAAAAGTAAGTGCTGCTTCTATTACGCGTGAAAATAGAGAGAGAAATATTGGTATTTACTCAAATGTGAGTACAAGCTCTTCACAAGATAAAGCCATTGAACGCATGCAAGCAATTGCTCAAAAAGTGTTACCTAAAGATGTTACAATTCGCCGCACTGGCAGCTCTGAGGAAATGAGTAAAACACTCATCAACATGACTTTGGCTATCCTTTTGGGAATTGTAGTTGCCTACATGGTATTAGGAAGTCAGTACAATTCTTGGATTCATCCCATTACAATTTTGTTAGCACTTCCTTTTAGTATCACGGGAGCTTGGATCGCACTCTTCTTAGGTGGTTCCAGCATTAATTTTTACTCCATGATCGGATTACTGCTGCTCATGGGACTCGTTAAGAAAAACTCTATTATGCTTGTAGAGCTCGCCAATCAGTTGCGACATGAAAGTAAAATGGAAGTAAAAGCTGCCGCTGTAATGGCTGGTAAAACGCGTTTACGTCCTATTTTAATGACTTCGTTCGCTACAATTGCAGCAGCGCTACCGCCTGCTATTGGATTAGGTGCAAGCTCATCGGCCACACAGCCTATGTCGCTTGTAATCGTAGGTGGCGTACTCTTTTCGACATGCTTAACTTTATTCGTAGTTCCTTTGGCTTACGTTCATATGAGCCGCCTAGAGAAGTACGTAGATCCAGCTGTTTAATGTCGAAAAGGTCTCTGACGCCTAAATGAAATTAGTAAGTTTTAATCACGTAAGAGACAAGTTTTTTGGTCGGCTCTACAAACTGATCGTGCATGGGCTTAACTTGCTTAAAGAATTGGTCTCGCACGTCATCTTCTGTACGACCACGCTCTTTGGTGTCTCGATCAATGCGGCGTTGAAGGCGCAATTCTTCGGGGGCTTCCATGAAAAAGGTTAAGTCCATTTCTTTAAGGAGTTCAGGTGGATGAAAAATCAAAATTCCTTCAATAAGAATCACTGGATGCGAGTCAACCCGTAGAGTGTTTTGCATGCGTGAGTGAGTTTTAAAATCATATTGAGGACATTCAATCGATTCACCAGCTTTGAGCTTTTTTAGGTGTTCTACCATAAGATCAAAATCCAGAACTTCAGGATGATCAAAATTGACCGAGCGGGGATCTACTCTGAATTGAGCACTTCTGTCTTTGTAGTAATAATCTTGAGCTACAATCGAGGCTCTTTCTGCTCCAATAACTTTAAGGAGTTTTTGAGCAAAGGTAGTTTTACCTGAACCGCTTCCACCCGATATTCCGATAACCATGAAAGCTACCCTAAAGGGCTGCCGCCCCTTTTGTCTATATGTCGGTAGCCGGCTTTTGTTCGAGTTAAGAAGATTTGCCTAAGTGTTGGTCTTTTTCGTTGCGCTCGTGCTTGAGAGTCCGCTCTAAATAATCCGAAAAGCCTATGGCGCTGAGGATTTGTAAGGGCCCAAATAAAGCAAGAAATAAAGGAACGTGAGCCATGGCCGCACCTCCTCCAATAGTCGTCCCCGTGGACTCGGCAATAAGGTAAACGGTGTGATCGTAATATATTCCAAGACACTTTAGAGCTGTATATGCGATTGCTAAGCTTACAAAGCCTCTCCACCAGCGTGGAGTATTAAAATGATCCCATTTTATTATTAAATAAAGAGCTGCGATGAGAGTTGTCGCTAAATCTATAAACGGAGAGTAGTTGCTAAAATCAGGTAAGAGATTTGGCTTTTTTAGCAAAAGCTGAAGGTTTGTCAGGAGAGGCGTTTGCACAAAAGCAAAGACAGTAAAAATGCCTAAGACTTGCATAAGTTTCTTCTGTTGAGAGTTCATTCTTTAATTCAATTTACTTTATTTGCAGATTTTAAATAGGTGATATCAGCCAAAAGTTTAACGAATAGACTCAAGTACCCACGGTACCCAAGTAGCCCAGCTTAGCGGGATCCAAAGCAAAGAAAGAAGAGTACTTAGAGTGATAGTGAAAGCGATTTCATCTGTGGGCAGTTTGAGCTCTGTCGCAATAGAAACTCCGTTGGCCGCAAGTGGAACTAAAGACATCAAGAGCAATATTTCTACGAGTTCATAATCTAAAAACTTTAGAGTGGCGTGATCCAAGAAGATCACAGACACCGCGAGGAATGGAAACACAAAGAGTTTAATAAAAAGCGTCCAAGTTACAAAATTATAATGCAATCTTAAACTTTGTATTGAGCCGAGCCCTAGGCCAATCATCATAAGTCCCAAGGAACTATATGCACCTCTAAATCCCATCAATATGGGTTCAATATTTGCGGGGATTGTATGAAAGCCTGCAGCCGAAACTATTATAGAAAGAATAAAAGTCCAGAGAGAGGGAAGAGTGGCAATTTTTCTTAGAGCTTGTCGTGTATCAAAGTGTCCGCGAGCTGCGAGATAAAATCCTGTCGTGTATTCGTAAAGATTGTATCCAATGATAATAAAAATAGCGGTGCTTAGGCGATCTTCACCCAGCAAAATAGCAGTCGCAGGAATTCCAAAGTAACCCGTATTGGCCGAACCACCTGCATAGGCCAGTAAGTTTCGCATAGGGCTTTTAAAATATTTTTTAGAAAGTTTATAAGTTGCAATTCCAAGTATGGAACAAAGGGCCGCGTAGAAAAAGGGCAATGCCATATGCTTGGGGTTAAAGGGAGAACGAATGAGTGTTTCAAAAAAGACGATGGGCGAAATAACGTAGATAAGAAGCTTGGCAATAGATTCGCGAGTAACTTTAAGAGCTCGTGCGGCTATAAATCCTACAAGTAAATACAAAAAGAGCGGCCAGAGCTTGTCCGAGAGTAATAGAAAGTTTTCCAAGTATTAAAAGTCTAAACTCTTTAGAGGTATTTTTGCTAGTCACGAAATTTAAGGAGCTAAACTTTGTTTTATCTTTTAGCCTAGTCACATGGGAAGTCTTTGGGCTTATATCCGAGAAAAATTGCTCAGCAAGACTAAGCGCTATGAAATCTATACGGATGGAAGTCTTATGCGTTCTGAAGGTGCATGGGCTTTTGTTATTGTTTTAAACAATGAGGTTGTTCACCAAGCTTCGGGATGGCTCTCTCATAAGCATACCCAACGATCAAACAATCGCATGGAATATCAAGCCGCAATTGAAGCGCTCACATGGCTGCCTTTAAATTCATGCGCTATTGTTTACTCTGATTCACGCAATCTCATAGATACGGCTACATTGTGGATTGGCACTTGGGCTCAACAAGGGTGGGTGAAAAAAAATAAAAAACCTCTTCCAGATTCAGATCAAATACAGCAACTCTATGCTCTTATGAAAAAACACGATTTAGAATGGAAGTGGGTGCGAGCGCATGCGGGCAACGTTTTTAATGAGCACTGCGATAAGTTATGTCGCTTACAACTTAACTTAAAGACTTAAATCATTCGTCGCAGATAAAGTGATCGCCTTCGCGTTTTTGGCAGCTATTATTTTTAAATATTTCGTATTTATCTTCATTGCTGCCACTATCTAAAAAGTAACCAATGCTTTTTCCACCGTGATAATCATTCGGTATGGCTTGAGTGGCCGGCAACTCTTTGCCCACGTAAGTATCCACTCCTTTGTGGTCTAAGAAAAAAGCATAAGAGCTTTGCGAAGCAGCGCCCAAGCAATGGGCTCCTGTTTGGTAGCGATCATTGCCCTCTTTGTCTTCAAAGAGACTCACGCTTAAGTCCCAGGCCATGCCTTCTCCAACCACACTCAGGCTGTGGTATTGGTCATTACCGCCAACATCTATAAAAGTCCCCGCAGCTGAGTGGGCTGCAAATCCTTGCGTGTAACGCATACCTTTATATGAATCATTTTCCAACCCATCGTTGATAAGTGCGCCCCAGCCAAATGAATAACCGCCTCCTTGTGAAAAAGTGCCAGCTTCGAAAAGGTCGCTGCCTGCTTTGTCATAAAGTATGCCTACGCCACCTGATGAAAAATACCTTAAGCCAATGCCTACTCCTTGCGACCACGATTCGTATTGTCCCGCATCTCCATAGGAGGATGGGCGAATTCCTAAGCTTTGATAAACATCATTGCCTGTTTGATCTATGAGGATTCCATAACCGCCTGCTATGCCCACCGCTTGGGACATTCCATAGCTTCGGTATTTGTCGTTCCCTTCAGCATCTAGGAAAAGACTTATGCCTGCGAAAGAGCTGCCTTGAGAATAAACTTGTGAGGAGTAAGTATCGTTTCCTTTAAGATCTTCAAAATAAACGCCTCCTAAAAAAGATGATCCCAAACAGTGCACTCCACATTCATAAATATCGTCGCCTTCGAGATCCAAAAACATAGATGTTTGCATGCGAGCTGCACCGAGTGTCCACGAGCGTGAGGCTTCGTAGCGATCATTGCCTTTGAGATCTACGATAATGCCTGTGTTATCTCGATAAAGATCATTTCCGCCTAAGTCTACTAGCAGCGCAGTTTTACTATTCGAGAGCGTAGTGTGATCATCGTCACTGCGACCTGCAATGACAATCATTCCATGAGCAGTGTTTGCTTTGATTGGAAAACGTGTCTTTTTAAGATCTTTGTCTAATTTCTTAAAATAGGCAGGATTAAAATGTTCGGTTAAAAAAGAAAGGCTCAAACTTAAGTCTTTGATCGAAACTTTATCCAGTATCTGAGAAAATTCGTAATACCTTATCTTACGTCCCATAAAGACGTCTTCATGAAGATAAGTGGTTTCCATAAAGCGATTAGAAATCTCGTCAATATTTTCTTCAAGATAAGCTTTTTCTGCTCGAGTGAGTTTAGCAAAAGCACGCGCATGAAGCCTTGCAGTTTGATCTAAAACTGCGCGCATATAAGCAATGTGAGCTTGTGCGCTTGTGCCACCGATTTTGATGCGGGAGTTTTTCTGTTTCGAAAACAGATCAAGTGTTTCTAAGCAATGTGCGCTTGCAGGACATTTTCTTAAAAGCTCTAAAAGTTTTTGTGAAGTCTCATAAATGCTCAAAGGGTTTTCTTGTAAAAAACGCACAGGGAGCGGGCGATTGTTGTCACCTTTGCTCGCAAGGTTTTTAAATTTCTTTTCGAGAGCAGGATCTTTAATTGTATTGAGCTTTTTTTCTAGGTAGGTATTTTGAGTGGGAATTCTCCAGAGACTAGCAGTCTGAAGGTATTTTTTTAAACCTTGTGCAACATCTCTCTCTACAGAGTTAAATTTGATTTCTTTAAGTGTGACGCCACTTAGGACTTTTAAAGTAAAAAAAGTTCCAGGGACCTCGTTGTACATTCTGCGAATCAGATCTTGCGGGGATTTTTCATTCAGAATGATATCTCCTGGGCGCAGACCAGCTTCCCAAGCAGGAGAACCTAGTATTACGTTTTCTACCCGAATTCCTTCGCGTGTATCGTGGCTAAGCGGCGGATTAAATCGAGTGATTTGTGCAGGTAGTTGAATGCCTGTGTAGGCTCGCTGCGGCGCTTGTGTCGGAGTTTGAGCTGTTGTTGGCGCATTTTGCTTAGAAGAGCTGGCGCAGGCACCTAATAAAAGCAGTAAGAATAAATACATAGCTCTATTGAAGAGCAGCTTTGTACTTTTTACAAATTTTTAGCTTAAGTTAACGTCAAAGGTGTCCTAAAAAAAATTATTACGTTATAAAACAGTGAGAAATTATAGATGAGGTAATGAATATGAAAATTAAAGCTGCTGTTGCATGGGGCCCTAAAGAACCACTTAAAATCGAAGAAGTTGACTTAGAGATGCCACATAAAGGCGAGGTACTTGTGAAAATTATTGCAACAGGAGTTTGTCATACTGATGCTTACACTTTGTCAGGTGCTGATCCTGAGGGTATTTTTCCTGTAATATTGGGCCACGAAGGTGGTGGGATTGTAGAAGCTGTAGGTGAAGGTGTAACAACACTTAAAAAAGGTGATCATGTGATTCCGCTTTACACTCCCGAGTGTAGAGAATGTAAATTTTGTCTTTCCGGAAAAACAAACCTCTGTCAGAAAATACGAGCCACTCAAGGAAAGGGGCTTATGCCTGATGGGACTTCGCGTTTTTCAAAAGATGGAAAACCTATTTTTCATTATATGGGCACCTCTACTTTTGCTGAGTACACCGTCGTTCCCGAAATCGCCTTGGCTAAAATTGATCCCAAAGCACCTCTAGATAAAGTGTGTTTGTTGGGTTGCGGAGTTACTACGGGTATCGGCGCCGTTTTAAAAACAGCAAAGGTAGAAGAAGGTGCTACAATTGCCGTTTTTGGTTTAGGTGGAATTGGTCTCTCTGTCATACAAGGCGCCAAAATGGCCAAAGCCGGCCGAATTATTGCGGTAGATATTAACGAGTCTAAGTTTGAAATGGCCAAAAAGTTTGGCGCTACAGATTGTATTAATCCTAAAAAAGAATCAAAACCTGTAGAGCAAGTCATAGTAGATTTAACTGAAGGTGGTGTTGATTACTCTTTTGAGTGTGTGGGCAATGTAAAACTCATGCGTTCTGCTTTGGAGTGTTGTCACAAAGGCTGGGGGCAATCGATTATCATCGGTGTCGCAGGAGCCGGTGAAGAAATCAGTACGCGTCCCTTCCAGTTGGTTACAGGTCGGGTGTGGAAGGGGTCTGCATTTGGTGGTGTTAAAGGCCGAACAGAACTTCCAGAATTTGTAGATCAATACATGTCAGGTGAAATTAATCTTGATGACTTGGTTACTTTCAAAATGCCTTTGAGCGATATCAATAAAGCTTTTGATTATATGCATGAAGGTAAAAGTATTCGCACGGTCATAGAATTTTAACGGAGATTTTTAAAATGGTAGTTCTTAAGGCACACAAGTCCTTTGGTGGCACAACACAGTTTTGGGAACACAATTCTGCGTCTACCAAAACAAAAATGAAGTTTTCGACTTTCATTCCAGAGGGAAAAGTAAAAGGGTGCTTGATTTGGCTATCTGGGCTTACGTGTACTGAAGAAAATTTCATAACAAAGGCAGGGGCTCAAAAGTACCTGAGCGATCATAAACTCATGGTGATCTGTCCCGATACTTCTCCGCGTGGTTTAGATTTACCTAAAGAACATGAAAGTTGGGATTTTGGTTCAGGAGCAAGCTTTTATGTAGATGCGATTACTCCGGGCTATAAAGATCACTACCAGATGTACAGCTACATCACTCAAGACTTATATTCTCTCATTCAAAAGACTTTTAAAATTCAGAATATCTCAATCATGGGTCACTCCATGGGTGGTCACGGCGCTCTTACTATTGGCCTTAAAGAGGGTGCTAAATTTAAATCCATTTCTGCATTTTCACCCATTGTTAATCCTGTTGAATGTCCCTGGGGTCTCAAGGCTTTTAAGGGATACTTTGGTGGAGAATTAAAATCTTGGATCGCACATGATGCCTCTGAGTTGCTTAAGTCTGGCTTGGCTCATGAAAATCCCATTCTTATTGATCAAGGAACTGAAGATTCTTTTTTTAAAACAGAATTGCTCACGGATAATTTAGCGAAAGCTAATTCAGCAAAAAAACAAAAACTAAATATTCGCTACCAAGAGGGTTACGATCATAGCTATTATTTTATCTCGACCTTTATTCAGGACCACATTGAGTTTCACTCCAAGTATCTGAATATTTAGCCAAGGCTAAGCTTATTTTTTTAAATCCTAAGCGCAGTGACCTACGTTGCACGGGCAATCCGTTACAAAGTGTCCCGCTGTAATTTCTACAAGGCTAGGGACTTTCGTCTCACACAGCGGAGAGTTTTTCTTCGGACAGCGTGGAGCAAAAGCACAACCTGGCGGTGGATTAAGAGGCGAGGGAGGATCACCTTGAAGGATGATTCGCGCTCGTTGCTTTTCTTTCACAGGATCTGGAAGTGGAATCGCAGATAACAATGCTTGGGTATAGGGATGTACGGGATTTTTAAAGAGTTCATCTGTTGTGGTGAGCTCTACTATTTTTCCTAAGTACATAACCGCTACGCGATCGCAGAGGTATTTGATAACGCCCAAGTCGTGAGAAATGAAAATCATCGTTAGATTCAATTCTTTCCTCAGGTCATTTAGGAGATTCAAAATTTGCGATTGTATAGATACGTCTAGAGCCGATACAGGCTCGTCCGCAATAATCAATTTTGGACGAAGTGCGAGTGCTCGTGCAATCGCGATACGTTGCCTTTGACCACCGGAGAACTCATGTGGATATTTGTGGATAAAGCGAGGAGCCAGGCCTACTAGCTTCATGAGACGCTGAACTTCATCAGCTACTTCATTTTTGGGTACAATTTTATGAGCTAAGAGCGGCTCGGAAAGTGCATCAAACACAGTCATACGCGGATCAAGTGATGCGTAGGGATCTTGAAAGATCATCTGAAATTGAGGACGAACTTTTTGGAGTTCGTTGTCGCTGTAGTCAGAGATTTTTTTACCTTCAAAGGACACTTCGCCTTCTGTGGGTTCAATAAGACGTAAAATACTGCGCCCTAAAGTTGATTTTCCACAACCAGATTCTCCTACAAGACCTAAAACTTCGCCTTGTTTGAGTGTAAGAGAAACTCCATCGACTGCTTTTACAGTTGCAACAGTTTTTGTAAAAAAAGCACCTTTTTTAATGGGAAAGTGGGTTTTGAGGTTTTTAACTTCTAAAAGATTTTTCTCTGTTTGGCTCATAAACTCACCTCTCTACTAAAGTTGAAATTACCTTCGCCATTTGTTGTTTTTGCTTTGTTTAAATTATGCGCTTCTACGCAAGAAGGACAGTTCGTTACCCAATGCTGAGGCGTTATCTCTACAAGTGTAGGAGCCTTGTCACCGGGTTTTGCTACGTGATGCCCTGGGTGGCGAGGAGCAAAAGAACAGCCGTGGATTTCTTTGGATAAATCAGGTGGAAGACCTACGATTGTTTTTAATCTCTCACCACGCTCGTGAATTGAAGGAATACTTCCAAGCAATGCACGGGTATAAGCGTGAGCAGGATTTGCAAAGAGTTGTGGAGTGGGTGCTGTTTCTACAACGTTACCTGCATACATCACCATTACGCGATCTGCGATACCCGCAATCACGCCTAAGTCGTGAGTGATGAAGATAACCGCAGTATTCTTTTTCTTTTGCAGAGCTTTAATCAAATCCAAAATCTGAGCTTGAACCGTTACGTCCAATGCGGTTGTAGGTTCGTCAGCAATTAACAACTCGGGTTCGGTAATAAGTGCCATGGCAATCATTACACGTTGGCGCATTCCGCCTGAGAGTTCGTGAGGATAAGATTTTAAACGACGTTCAGCAGATTGAATGCCGACTTCTTCAAGAGCTTTGATGGCTTTTTTAGTAGCCACTTCTTTAGAAGCGTTTTCATGAATATAAAGAGGCTCTGTGAGCTGGTCTCCGATAGTCATGTAGGGATTCAAGCATGTCATAGGATCTTGAAAGATCATGGATATTTTTTTGCCACGAATTTTTTGTAGCTGAGGAAGCGGACAACTTAGAATGTCTACGCCGTCCAAAAGCGCTGTGCCATCTACAATTTTTCCTGGAGGTGTAGGAATGAGCCGAAGCAAAGAGTATTGAGATACGCTTTTTCCTGAGCCTGATTCACCTACAATGCCCAGAGTTTCGCCGCGATTAACGTTGAATGAAATTCCATCCACAGCGCGATAAACGCCATTTCGAGTGTAAAAGTAAGTTTTTAAATTTTTAACTTCTAACATAATTGCACAACCCACTAATCTTTAGACGCTTTAGGATCGAGAGCATCTCTCAATCCATCGCCTAAGAAGTTAAGAGAAAACAAAGTAGCTGAGAACGTAAGGCCTGGGAAAATTAAAAGCCATGGATATTCTTCCATGTTCTCTACTCCGCCACTGATCAAAATCCCCCATGAACTCATAGGAGGTTGAACGCCTAGACCTAAGAAACTTAAGAAAGCTTCTAACAACATAACAGTAGGAACAGTGAGTGTTGAATATACAATCACCGGGCCCAATACGTTGGGAATAAGGTGTCTAAAGATAATGGCTTTTTTAGAAAGTCCCATAGAGTAACAAGCTTCGATAAATTCCATTTTGCGAATGTTCAAAACTTGTCCGCGTACAATGCGGGCCATGGTTAACCATTCAACGGCTCCAATAGAGAAGAACAAGAGAAGCAAGTTTACGGTGTTGTTGGTTGAGTTAAACATCACCATCAAAAGAATTACTAAAAGGATAAAGGGAATAGAGTACATGATGTCTACAATACGCATCATGATGGAATCCACTCTGCCACCAATAAAGCCAGCTACTGTTCCCCATACCACGCCAATTACGAGTGATACGAATGTGGCAATAAAGCCTACCATCAAAGAAATACGTGCACCAAAAAGTACACGCGTAAACATATCTCGACCTAAGGTATCTGTTCCAAACCAGTGTTCTGCACTAGGCGCCACGGGACCTTTTGCTAAGTCTTGCGCTTCATTAGAATAAGGCGCAATCCAAGGTGCAAAAACAGCAAGGACAACAAATAGAGTTAAAACTCCAAAGCCAACAATAGCGGCTTTATTTTTTTTAAGTCTGGACCAGGCATCCTGCCAAAGTGAGCGGCCCTTTTCTACATCCGGTTGCACTCTATCTAAAACTAGCTCGCTCATTTATTTAGCCTTTCCGAAATTTAATTTGGGGTTCATCCAAATCAAAACAACATCCGATATAAAGTTAAAGAACACGATCAAGCTCGCAAGGAAAACCGTGGAGCCCATGATCATGGTGTAATCTCGGTTAAAAGCTGCTTGAACATAGTAGCGTCCAAGGCCCGGAATTTGGAAAATAGATTCAACAACAAAACCACCCGCAAGAAGTCCCGCAATAGCAGGTCCTAGAAACGAGATGACCGGGAACATTCCGCCTTTGAGCGCATGTTTTAAAAGAACTTTTGTTTCGCTTACACCTTTCGCGCGCGCTGTGCGAATAAAGTCTTGAGCTAAAATCTCAAGCATACCGCCACGAGCAAGACGTGCGATGAAAGCAGCATAAGCCGCCCCCAAAGTAATTGAAGGTAGGATTTTTTGAGCAGGAGTATCCCAACCTGTTACGGGCAACCATCCTAACCAGATGGAGAAAATTAAAACTAAAGTGGGGCCCAACAAAAAAGAAGGTACGCAAATTCCCGCCATAGAGATGGTCATTGGAATATAATCCATCCACGTGTTCTTTTTTAGAGCTGCAATAATACCGCTTGTGATTCCTAGCACGAGTGCAAACATAAGGGCATAGAAACCAAGTTCAGCAGTTTCAGGAAGACCTTCCATAATCATATCGTTTACGGAGCGCCCAGAGTAACGGAAAGAGGGACCGAAGTCCCCCTTTGCAGTGTTTTTCAGAGTATCAAAGTACTGAACGTAAAGAGGCTGATCCAGACGGTAACGCTTGTTAAGCGCTTCCATAACTTCAGCAGGAACTTTTTTCTCTTTAGAGAAAGGTCCCCCTGGAGCTGTTTTCATCATAATGAACGTCAGGGTGATTACAATTAAGAGAACCGGTATGGCCTCTAGGAATCTTTTCAGCGTATATTTCAGCACTTTGTTTTATCTCCGATTTTTCTTTCTTCTACTTATCTCACATCAACGTATTGGTACGGGTGCCAGTCGAGGATGTTGTTGTACCAGCCAATTACGCGCTCAGAGAGCAAGTACTTGTTGGTGTATGTGTAGATTGGAATAACAGGCATTTCGTTCATAAGAATTGTCTCTGCTTGTCCAAAAAGTTCAATACGTTTTTTGAGATCGCCTGTTGAGTTTGCTTCTTTGATCAAAGAGTCATACTTTTTGTTGCTCCAACCAGTGTTGTTGTTACCGCCACCAGTAAGCCACATATCCAAGAAAGAGTTGGGATCTGGATAGTCACCAATCCAACCTGCACGGGCAATGTCGTAATCAATTTTTTGAGTTGAATCGATGTAAACTTTCCACTCTTGGTTTTTCAAAGTTACGTTGATTCCTAGGTTAACTTTCCACATTTGTTGAATGGCTTCAGCAATAGCGCGGTGAGCTTCTAACGTGTTGTAGAGAATCTCTACGCCTGGGAAGTTTTTGCCGTCTGCATAACCTGCTTCAGCAAGAAGTTTTTTAGCAGCTTCTAGGTCATATTTGGTTTGAGTGGGAGAGGTGTAACCAGCTGTGTTTGGAGGAGTGAATGCAAAAGCAGGAATTTCGCCAGCTTTTGAAACTCTTTCAACAATAGCTTGTCTGTCGATCGACATTGCTAGAGCTTGACGAACTCGCGCATCCTTAAGGTGTTTGCGGGTAACGTTAAGACGGTAGAAGTATGTTCCAAGGTAAGGAGCGTTTACATATTCTTTGGGACGCTCTTTTTTGAAAGTTTCAATTTTGTGAACAGGCACTACGTTTGTTTTATCGAGTTCGCCTGAACGGTACATACGCTCTTCTGTTTGAGCAAGTTCTACAGGATAGAAATCAATTCCATCAAGTTTTGTGATTGCTGTATTCCAGTAAGTAGGACTTTTCTCTACCGTAAGAACTTTGTTCAGTTCCCATTTTGTAAGATTAAAAGGCCCGTTACCTACAAAGTTTCCAGGTTGAGTCCATTTAGTATCGCGAGCTTCAAAAGCTGCAAACTTTTCAATGGTACCTTTGTGAACTGGAAAAGTTGAGTAGTGCATTAGCATTGCAATGAAGTAAGGAGTGGGTGCTCTCAATGTTACAACAAGAGTTTTTGCGTCTTTCGCAACAACACCTACTTTGGAAAAGTCTTTTTGAGTTCCTTTGTTAAATTCTTCAGCGCCTTTAATAACGTGAAGCATGTATGCGTACTCTGCGCCAAGGGCAGGGTTCAACATACGTTTCCAGGAGTAAACAAAATCTTCAGCGGTTACGGGATCACCGTTCGACCACTTTGCATTGTCTTGGAGGGTGAATGTAATTGTTTTGCCATCTTTGGATATTTCCCAAGATTTAGCTACGCCGGGTTGGGGTTCTAGCGTTTCGGGGTGAGGGGTTACCAAACCTTCGAAAAGAGCTACGATGACGTGGTGTTCGGGAACACCCGTTACAATGTGTGGATCAATACCTTGCAACTCAGCACCGTTACCGATGCGAAGAACTTTTTTTCCGCCGGTATCTGGGCCAGATTTTGTACAATTTACGAGTGTAGTTCCTAAGATCCCCATCAAACCTAGAGAAACCAGAGACTTCCAAGTTGTCTTATTTTTATTTAAAGCCATAATAAATTCACTTCCTCCTAGGGCTCAGACGCTATATCAATTTGAACGCTTGGGCATCCCCAAAAGCCCTTAAAAATCCTATTGATATAATTCATCTTTCTAATAACCCTTTATCTTCTGGTGAACTAAGACACTTGTTTTACCAGATGCGGTTAGTGAGCTGGAAAAGAGTGCTGTCAGCTTTCATTGCAAGTTGTCGAAGACTACGACTACGATGTTCCAGATGAACAATGACGATGCAGTTGGATTCTTCAAGAAATACCTCAAAGGGCAGATCTTGTTATCGTTCATTTTAGCTATGCTTTACTCTTTGGGCTTTGGTTTGATTGGCTTACCCTGGGGCTATGTTATTGGATTTTTTACCGGATTTTTCAGTTGGGTTCCTTTTTTTGGATCTCTCATAGGATTTCTTGTGGCCATGATTATGCTCGCTTTTCATTTCACGTGGCCACTGTTTTTCTCAGTTTGTGGTGTTTATCTGTGTATACAACTTTTAGAAGCCTTAGTTTTAGCGCCTCGAATTTTAGGACGTGTTGTAGGCTTAGGCTTTTGGCAATCTATAGTGGCTGTTTTGATAGGAACACTTTTGTTTGGTCCTATTGGAGCAACTCTCGCCATTCCAGTGGCCGCTTTTATAAAGTTTCTGCTAGAAAATAATAAATCAAAGAAAGAAGTGCAAAATGACACTTAAGAATTTTTTTTCTTTTGAAGTTCTAAAAACTCAAGGGCTTGCTCGTCGTGCTCGCATGCAAACGATGCATGGTCCGGTAGAAACTCCCGTCTTTATGCCTGTTGGAACCGCAGGTGCGATGAAAGGCTTGTTGTCTCGTGATTTAGAGACCATGGGAGCACAAATTATTTTAGCAAACACCTACCACCTTTGGCTGCGTCCAGGAATGGATGTCATGAAGAAAGTGGAGGGTGTGCGTAAGTGGTCTAAATGGCCTCATGCTTTGCTCACTGACAGTGGCGGGTTTCAGGTTTTTTCTCTCTCAAAAATTAGAAAAATCAAAGAAGAAGGTGTGGAGTTTCAAAACCATTTAGATGGTTTAAAAATGCTCTTAACTCCCGAACTCTCTATAGAAATGCAAGAGGCTATTGGTGCCTCAATTATGATGATCTTAGACGTGTGTCCGGCACTTCCAGCAACGCGTGCAGAGTTGGATTTCGCCTGTGATCGCACCACCGAATGGGCCAAGCGCGCGCTTCGCTCGAAAAAAGAAAACAGTGGAGCGCTCTTTGGAATCATTCAGGGAGGCTTAGACCCTTCAGCGCGATTAAGGCACATGGAATCTATATGTTCTCTGAACGAAAATGGTCGCACGTTTGATGGTTATGCTTTAGGGGGTTTGAGTGTGGGCGAAGCGCCTGCAGATATGTATGAGCTTTTGTCTAAAATTGCTTACCAAATGCCTGAAGACAGGCCTCGATATTTAATGGGAGTGGGAACTCCCTGGGATTTACTTGAGGCCGTAAACCTAGGCATTGATATGTTTGATTGCGTGATGCCCTCGCGGAACGCTCGCAACGGAAGTCTTTTTACAAGTAAGGGTGTGGTGCGCATGAAAAATGAGCAGTACACAACAAGCTCTGAAGCTTTGGACCCGAATTGTGATTGCTATACCTGTAAAAATTACGAAAAAAGTTATCTCCGTCACCTTTTTCATGTGGGAGAGTTCAACAGCACGATCTTAGCAACACTGCACAATATTCACTTTTATGTGAAACTCATGAAAGACGTTAGAGCGGCCCTTGAGGCGGGGAATTTTGATACATTCCGCAAACAATGTTTGAGCGATTGGTCCCAGTCTGAAGCTAACTTAGACGGCTCGTTATAAAATAAAAGCATAGAGTTAAGCCCTCTGTAGACCACTGAGAGGACGGGTGCTAATTCTTTTAAGATGCGGTCTTTACTTGTATTCGCAACGAACCTTTTTCTATTAACTTATTCTGCAGCGCAAGAAGCTGCGGCGCCGGCAGCAGCTAAAGCTCCTAATTCAATGCTTATGAATTTGCCGATGATTGTGCTTTTTGTGGCTCTTTTCTATTTTTTGATTATAGCGCCTCAAAGAAAGCAGCAAAAACAACAACAAGACTTTCAAAAAAGTCTAGTGCGCGGTGAAGAGGTTGTTACTGCGAGCGGTATTATTGGCAAAATCGCGGGACTTACTGACAGAGTTGTCACTTTAGAAGTTTCACCTGGAACCGAGATACGTGTTCTACGTAGCCAAATTCAGGCTAAGCTTAAGGAATTGAAAGTAGGAGAAGTTGTAACATGAACAGCGGTCTTAAGTTTAGAGTTTGGTTTTGTGGCATCTTAACTGCGGCTACATTTTATTTTTTAATGCCTACGGCATATAACATTCTAAATCCAGAAGCGACAAAGCTACCTGGCTGGATGTTGGACACTGCAATGAGATTAGGACTTGATCTCAAGGGCGGTGTGCACATGGTTTTGGGGGTGGATTTAGATAAAGTTGCCCTCGATCAACTCGGTGCTTATGGCCGCAATCTTGAAAAGATGGCCAATGAAAAGAAAATCGAAGTTGAGAGTATAAATTTAAACGAAAAAACTGCTGAGCTTGAAGTTAAACTCAAAAATCCCGCAGATAGCGAAAAGTTTAAAGCTTTAATATCTGATAACTGGACGGATACTCTTGAACTTTTGAGACCTATCAATGGAGTTGAATATCTCAGAGTTTCTCCATTAGCTCTCCAAAACATTCGCGATACAACTCGCAATCAAAGTATTGAAACAATTCGTAACCGTATTGACGAATTTGGTGTTGCTGAGCCCTTAATCTCTCGACGTGGAGATGATCAAATCTTGGTTCAATTTCCGGGCGCAGAAGAGCCTGAGCGTTTGAAATCGCTTATTGGTCAAACGGCTCAATTAAATTTCCAGATGGTTCATGGTTGTAACCAAGATCAAGGCGATTGCTTAGAGACACAAAAGGCCGATCTTGAAGCAAAAATTAAAGCTGCCGAAACTGCAGGAAATTACAATAAAGAAACTTTTCCGCGCTTTTCAGAATATCGGGAGCGTATCAATGCAGATTTAAAAGACAAAATTCCCGCAGGAACTGTTGTTGCATTTGAAAGACAAAATGATCCGAACGAAATTTCTAAAACAAATTACGTTCCAGTTTTACTTTCTCAAAAAGATCTATTCTCGGGTGAGTTTATTGAACAAGCTTTTGTTCAGATGAGCGGCGCGAGTGGCGGAATTGCTATGGGGGGTGACCGTCCTGAGGTTGCTTTCCAGATCAATGCAGCAGCTGTTAAAAACTTTGAACAATTTACGGGTGGCTTTATTGGTCACTACATGGCCATTGTTTTAGATGGCGTTGTTAAAAGTAAACCGGTTCTTCAATCTGCTATTAGCGACTCTGGTCGTATCACATTAGGTTCTGGTTCATATGAAGACATGATGAGAGAGGCGCAAGATCTTTCTATCGTACTTCGTGCGGGTGCTTTGCCTGCAACTATTGAAGTTCAAGAAGAACGCGTGATCGGTCCTAGTATGGGTCGCGATGCGATTGAGTCTGGTAAGTTAGCGTTGGGCTTAAGTTTTACTGTTATCTTAGCTTTTCTAGTATTTTACTACGGAACTGCAGGTTTCATTGCCGCAATCGTAACTCTCATCAACGTTGCAATGATATTTGCATTATTAGGCGCGCTCCATGCAACGCTTACGCTTCCCGGTATTGCGGGTATCGTATTGACTCTTGGTATGGCAGTAGATGCTTTGATCATTATTTATGAACGCATGCGCGAAGAAACGCGTGCAGGTAAGACTGTGAATCAAGTTATTGAGTTGGGTTTTGATAAAGCCTACTCCGCAATTTTAGATTCAAACGTAACCACTATTATTGGAGCAATCGTGCTCTTAAGTTTTGGTACTGGTAGTATCCGTGGTTTTGCATTCACACTTATGGTGGGTATTGCAACTAACGTATTTATGGCAACTTACTTTACGAAAACTATTTTCATGGCCTTCATGAAAAACAAGAAAACACTCAGTATTGGTTTGGGCAGTCGCGAGTTGCGCGAAATTGCAGCAAGCAAAGGATAATGGAACAGAACGATGGAACTATTTAATCCGAAAAATCTAAACTTTCCTTTTGTAAAATCCTTTAAGTACGCGGTACCAGCAGCAATTGTTCTCTTTTTTGTTTGCTTGTTCTTGATGTTTGGCAAGCCCGGCATCAAGTACGGAGTAGACTTTAGAGGGGGTGTTGAAGCAGGTGTGGCTTTTAAAGATCCTAATATTGATCCTGCTACATTAAGAGCTGAACTTGATCCAGTAATTCCAGGTTTGTCGATTGTGGAGCTTCAGGGTCAAGTAAGTAATGGCTTTGCTAAAGAGTTCTTAATTACAGGAGCCACAGACGAAACTGTAAACGCTGGTAAGGTTTTAGATGAACACCTAGCAAAATATGGAGCCAAGGGTTCTGACTGGACTGTAACTCGTATGGATAGCGTGGGTCCTCGTGTAGGAGCAGAACTTAAAAAATCAGCTTTGATGTCAATCATCTACACTGCGATTTTAATCATGTTCTACATCTACATTCGCTTTGATATGCGTTATTCCCCTGGCGCGATTGTAGGCGTAATACACGATCTTGTGTTTACCTGTGGTTTCTTAGTTGTTTCAGGAACTGAATTTTCTACTAACGTAGTTGCTGCTCTCTTAACACTAGCGGGTTACTCCATTAACGATACGGTTGTAGTATTTGACCGTATTCGTGAAGTTGAAGGCACAATGCTAGGCAAGAGCCGCGAGTCCATTGTGGATCATGCTATTAACTCTACGTTGTCTCGTACTGTGATTACAGGATGTACCACTCTCTTTAGTTTGGTGATTTTGTATTTCGTAGGTGGCCCTAGCTTGCAAGATTTCTCTGTCACATTACTCGTGGGTATTATCATCGGTACTTTCAGTTCAATCTTTGTAGCTGCACCGTTGTACCTCTGGGGCGACAGAATTTGGGGTGCAAAGCCTATTGGCAGTTCACCATCTCCAAAGCACGTACCAGCTAAGAGTTCAAAAATTAAAGAAGCGAAAGTTTAATTCGCGTGACGGCACTTGTAGGGGGAGAGAGATGGACACTCAGGAATTACGCACACTCTCCCGTGCACGATAGCTTTTTTCAGGAATATGGAACTCTCTTGGGGAGTTTCTTAGCCTCTAGGTCTTTTGAAAGCATGGAAGGTGTTCAGAGTTTTTTGAACACCAAACTTTCTGATTTACCTGCGCCTCAAGTTTTAAAAAATCTTCCAGAATCTGCAGCATTGGTGGCCCAATACATTAGAGAAAACAAAAAAATTCTTGTTTACGGAGACTACGACGTAGATGGAATGTCAGGATTAAGTTTAGCGGCAGATTTTTTTAATCGCGTGGGCTTCACCCAATTTCAACTTTTTATCCCTCATCGTTTTGATGAAGGTTACGGAGTGCATGTCTCTTCATTAAAGCGTATTCGTGAAACTTTTGAGTATGATTTGGTACTAACGGTAGATTCTGGCATTGGAGCTATTGATCCGGCTAAATATTTAAAAGAAATAGGTGTGCCTTTTGTTGTAACAGATCACCATTTGCCTGCGAATGAACTTCCCGATACCCCGTATTTGGTGAATCCAAATCAAGGTACGTGCCCGTCGGGCTTGGGGCATTTATGCGGTACAGCCGTAATGTTTTTTCTTTTAGCAGGAATTAAAAGTGAGTTAGGTGCTGACGTTAAATTCGATTCATTTCTAGATTTAGTTTCACTTGCAACGGTTGCCGATCAAATGGAACTAAAAGGTATAAATCGAAGTCTAGTCAAAGAAGGTCTCAAGCGGTGGCCCACTCGTATACGCCCTGCTTTTCAGTTCATGGCAACTCTCATGAAAAGTTATGATGCGCGGGATTTGGCATTTTCTGTTGCGCCTAAGTTAAATGCAGCAAGCCGTATGGGTCAGGCAAACAAAGCGCTTAACTTTTTATTGTCAAAATCTATTGAAGAAGCTGAATCGCTCTATGCAGAAGTTGAGGCGCTCAATACATCTCGCGTTGAGTCTCAGGCTTTAGTTTTAAAGGAAGCCACTGAGCAAGCTGGAAAGCAGATTGAAGAAGGCCGTTCTCTCCTGCTCATTCAAGGTGAAGAGTGGTTAGAGGGTGTATTAGGTATAGTCGCGGCAAAATTGGTAGAAGAATTTAATTTACCAACGATTGTACTTTCTAAAACACCGCACGGAACCTTAAGAGGCTCTATGCGCTGTCCTGTTGGATTTCATTGCGTTTCATTCTTAGAAGGTGCACGAGATATCCTAAAAAAGTTTGGGGGCCATGCAGAAGCTGCAGGAATGGAAATTGAGGGGAATAAAATTTCGGCTTTTGAGTCTTATATCAAATCCGTAGATTTTTCTGATTTAAACACTCAACGTGTAGTTGAGTTTGATGGAGAGATAGAAATCTTGCCTACTTTGCAAGATATTGAAATGCTCAATAAGAGTGCTCCTTGGGGCAGGGGAAATCCCCAGCCTTTGTTCTTGTATTCACAACTTCCACTCAGTGCACGCAAAACATTGAAAGAAAAACATGTGAAATGGGAACTCATCGGAGGTTCTGCTATTGCTTTTGGCTTTGAAGAGCTTTGTAAAAAACTAGAAAAGTTAGGTCATTCAAAAGTAGATGCTCTTGTGGTTCCAGAGATTTCTGAATTTCGTGGTCGCAAAAGCGCTCAGTTAAGAGTGATGCGAATTCGCCCAAGCCCTTAATTGTAATTTTTTACTTTAAATAATGCACACAGCTCAGTCTTGCTAAGGCTTGCTTAGGCATAGGAGTTTCTACTGGCTTGCTTGTCACTTGAGTATTTTGCGGAGTTCGCGAAAGCATTTTTTCAATACCTCTCACAAAGCTTCGATATGCCTCTGATTTATTTAAAACAGTGGTGTGAGCTGCATATAAAATTCCTAAATATGTAAACCAATAATAGGGATCAAGGGGGCCGCCAGAATGAACAACCTTCATGGTTTTCATATACGAAAGTACAAGACCAATAAAAGTATTCCCAATATTTTGTCCTTTTTCGCTGATGAGTTTAGCGTCCATCATTTGAAAAAGTATGCTCTTAGGTAAGTTTTTAGCTAGAGATCCTGAAAGTGAAACTATGGGAACTACGGTGAATAACAAATGGTAATAAGGAATCGTGATGCCGGTCATGATACGAGAAAGTTCATACCCGCAAATGACAATAAATAAATCCCCTGGAAGCGAATGAACAAACTGTGAAAGCATTTGATATTGGTAGGGGACGTTTGTTCGGTTGGTGTGTACGTTGAAGCGCGATCCATGGCGCATATTAGCATCAGCAGAGGGATCAAAAAATGCCCAGAAGAGACGCGTGAGTGTTGCGCCTAATGCAAAATAAGCAGGGTCGAGTGGCAGCGCGTGGCCACTTCCTGTTAGGGATGAATGTATCGTCCAGTAGGTCCAGTGGTAGGTTAGATCAAAGAAATTAACCTCACCCATAACTTCTACTACTTGAGGCAAATGGAGTGTGCCATAAAAAGCGCTTACGCAAGAAGCAACAATGAGAGGGAATTGAGTTTTGAAAGTATGCCACATGAGTGAACGAGGTTTTCTAATGCCTGTTTTTTCGTCCAAAAATGGTTTTACAAAAGAAAACAAAGTTATCCCACGTCGCAAACCAAAAAATACTTTCAGCTCATCTAATTTTCTTTGAAAACTTTTATGGGCTTTTTGTTTACTTTCATCATCTGGAATTCCTAAATGAGCTCTATGGTAAACATGTCCTATAATTTCACTAGAAATTTTTGCTGAGTTTTTTTCAAGATGTTTTAGAGCTTGTAGAGCCTCTTCGTTTGGGTTGTTTTTTTGAATAATTACTTTGTAACCTTTGCGGTTGAGTTTAGTAAGGGCTTCTTGCACGTAGATGTTATTTGCAACTTCGGGGTTGTCATATTCAATGAGTAGAATAAGGGACTCGTTTGAGGAGTGATTTTTAGGATCTACGTTTTGCTCTTTAGCGGCTTCGTCAAAACGTATGCGAAGTTCCCGCGCAAATTCAGTTGCCTCAGAAGCATTGGTGGGTAGGGCGAGTGAAAAGTCTTGCTCTTGCGCATGTGCGCTAAAAAGCACGAAGAAAAGCAATATAACGAACTTAGTGCACCCACCTAATCGCATAACTTGGCGCTAAGATAAGTAAGCAGTGTGAATACGAAAAGTTAAAATTTCTTGGCCTTAAATCAAGAGGAATAAGGCTCTAGGGCAGCTATAAAGGCAGCTCAGGGGCTAATAGCTAAAGTTATCCTTTCTAGGATTCTGACCTTCTTCGCTTTCGGTGAAACTTTATAGTACTTGCTGCGAGAATCAGGATTGCCAAAGGCAGTAAAAAATAACTTGTCGCTTGAGTCATAAACGGCAACATCGCGTGCCCTTGTGCTTTAAGCACAAGAGTTGTGGTGTAAACAATGTACGATCCCAAAAACAAAAGACCTTCCCAGCGGCCGATGCGATATTCGGTAAAAAAGATAGGCAAACACGCAAGACAAACTGCAACCATGATGGGGATATCAAAAGCGAGTGCAGCTTCGTTTACATTGATTGGGTTTGGCGAAAATGTTCCAGTAGTACCTAAGACAGCAAGCATATTAAAAATGTTACTGCCAACTACGTTTCCAACGGCGATGTCGCGTTCTTTGCGAATAGCCGCCATTATCGAAGTAGCGACTTCAGGTAACGATGTTCCGGCTGCTACAATAGTTAAACCAATAACAAGTTCACTAACTCCTAACTGAGTGGCTAAAGATACTGCGCCGTCTACAAAAAGTTTAGAGCCTGCCACTAATCCAACTAGACCAAGAATTATAAATGTAATTTGTTTCACTCTAGATTTAGAGTCACTCGTAAATTCGCCAATAACACTTTCATCAGATGAATTTGATTTTTGACTTCTGCTAAAAATAACTTGTCCTACTGTGTAGGCAATAAATCCTATAAACAAAAGGATCCCCTCAAATCTGTTGATAGTTCCACTAGAAGCAAAGCCCCAAACAAAAAGTGAAATAGCTATCATGATTGGAGTTTCAATGCGGATAATTTGTTTATGCACTGTTAGCGGCACTATAAGGGCCGAGATCCCTAAGATAAATAATACGTTGAAGATGTTGCTTCCAACGACATTGCCTAAGGCAAGGTCGCTTTCGCCTTTAATGGCCGACATTAAACTGACGGTGAGCTCCGGGGCACTGGTTCCAAAGGCTACAATCGTTAGACCTATGACGAGAGAAGAAACTCCTAGGGATTTTGCCAAGGATGAGGCTCCTTTAACCAAATAATCAGCTCCAAATACGAGCAATATGAGGCCCACTGACATCGTCAAAAAAATCATGAGATTTGTCATGTTTTTATCTTTAATGGTTAAAGGGGCTTTTTTCAAAATCTCTTTGGGAAAATTGAATGTAAAGACAGTTTTTGTCTTAATTTTGGCTCAGTTATTCAAGACTAATCCGAAAAGTACCCTATGAAGTCAGGATTGAAAATACTTCACTGCGGGAAAGGATCTCCCATGCATCCTCTTTTTAGAGAAAAAGGGGTGAAGCATTGTTTTTGGGATGGCAACTGCGAAGACATTGCTCGCGAGTGGAAAGGCTACGACATTGTATTTGTCAAAGTTCGTGATTACGCAAAAATTGATAACTTTTTTGATGATTGCCGCGAAAACCTAAGCAAAGTTCCTGAAGGCAAATGCCCAGAGATTATTGCACTTGGAGATTCTTTTAAAAAATCAGAAATTGCCTCTTTCAAAGAACATGGTCTCTTTGATTACTTTGATCTTAGTCCAGCAAGTACACTAGAAGATCGACTAAACTTTTTACTTTATAAATGTACGAAAAACATTCGTCGTGAAAAAGAATATCGACGTATTTTATCTCAAACCAATGCTCTTAAAAATGACAACAAAGACTTAAAGCGTATGACTTTGATGGATGATCTAACGGGTCTTCATAATACGCGATTTATGAAAGAGATTTTTGCTGAGATTTTTAACTTAGTACATCGTTATGATCGCCCACTTTCTGTTTTCATGTTGGATTTAGATCATTTTAAAGATGTCAACGACAGCAATGATCACTTGGTAGGATCTACTGTGTTGAAAGAAATAGGACGTGTATTAAAAGAACATACTCGAAAAAGTGATATTCAAATTCGTTACGGGGGTGATGAGTTTGTAGTTCTTATGCCAGAAACACCTATTGATTCAGCGCTTAGAGTTTCTGAGCGTGTTCGCAAAACTATTTCTGAGCTTACTATGACAGTAAGTCCGGATTACGTGGTTAAAGTGACTGCAAGTTTAGGCGTTACAACTTTTGATAAAACCCGACACAGTGAATATTGGGAACTTTTAAGAGAAGCGGACATGGCTATGTACTCTGCTAAAAAAATGGGTCGTAACCGCGTGTGTGTCTACGGCGGAGAAGTTCAAGGCTATGATACTGCAAAGAGTTCTTTTGCCAGCGTGATTAAAAATCTAATAGACGTAGATGATTCTAAAAAGACTAAGCATGATCACTCTGAACTTAAAGAGTACTTAGAGCGCGTTAAAAAGGGTTAGCTTTAATTTTAATCGCTGCCACAATAATAGCGACTAAACATAAAACCACCAAAATCCAAACTATAGTTTTTTTGGTTTTTTTGCGTGTACTGTCTGTAGTTACTCCATGAGTTTGAGTTTTTTCCTGAATGCTTACCATTCTGTGATCACCTGTAAGAAAACCCTGTTTCATGAGAAGTTGTTGAATACGACTTTCAAGCGAAGCGGTGAAATTTTGCAAAATGAAACTTTGTAAAGCTTCGCTAAGTTCTTTTGTGGAATTCGCTCTTTTAGCGGGAACACTTTGTAAGCAATCGTCCACCATTCGAATGATAAAGGGAGACACATCTTTGCGAATGTATTCGATGGGGGTGTATTCCCCTTTGATGATTCTAGCAAATACAGTTTCTGTGTCGGTTTCTGCAAAAGGTCTCTTGCCTGTGAGCATTTCGTAAAATGTAATCCCGAATGCAAAAATATCTACGCGCGCATCAATTTTACCGCCCTGAATTTGCTCTGGTGCTAAGTAGTGTGGTGAACCAATTAAGACACCTGGTTGTGTGAGGTTACTTTCTGATGGGTCGTAAGCAATTCCAAAGTCCATGATCTTAACGTCACCTCGAGTGGTGACTCGAATATTTTCGGGTTTAAGATCGCGGTGAACCATGCCGTGACTGTGAACGTAAGAAAGTCCAAGCAATACTTTAGATGCAATACCTAAAGCAACATCTACTGAAAGCGGAGCTGAGCGATGGATCACATCTGAGGCATCAAAGCCATCAATATATTCCATGATGATATAAGCTTCGGGATCAATTTCTCTGTAATCGTAAACGTGCGCTAAGTTTTGGTGAAGTAGATTTGCAGCAGCACGTGCTTCGCGCTTAAAGCGCTCGCGGATATCTTTGCTCTCTCTTAAATCGGGACGTATACGTTTGATCGCGACTGGACGATCGAGACTGCGTTGCCGAGCACGATAGACTTCGGCCATTCCGCCCACAGCCATTTTTTGAATTTGATCATATTCGTTGCTTAATCCTGCGAGTTGTTCAAAAATCTGCCCCGTCACATACATCAGTATAAGACCTGTAGAGACCTTTGGCAGCTATTTCTATTTAATTGTTTCTTTGACGCCTACTTTTAGTGTGCCCTCAAGGAGGCGCACGCTCAGGGTGTCTCCTACTTTTACACTGTCAGAATTTCGGACAAAATTGCCTTGCTCGTTTTGTACCAAAGAAAAACCTCTTTCTAAGACCTTAAGAGGTGAGATGGCATCCAAGAAAGAGGCGTAACGCTTGAGCTCGGCTTTATGAATATCAATTTTAACATTCATGGATCGTAAAATTCTACCTGAGAATTGTTCGAGAATTTGCTTTTGGGCTTTTAGCTTTTGATGAGGTGCGCGAGATAAAATTTGATTCCAAAGCAGATCTATTTTTTGAACGATGTCTTTTATGCGGTCCCCAAGCCGTTGTTCTAAATAATCTAAATGTCCTAATATTTCATTTTTAAGAACTCGAATGTCAGGAACACTTTCACCAGCAGCATGTGTTGGAGTAGCGGCTCTACGATCCGCCACAAAGTCTGCAAGAGTAAAATCAATTTCATGCCCAACAGCAGAAATAGTAGGAATAGAGCAGGCGGCTATTTTTCGGACCAAGGATTCGTCATTGAAGCAAAAGAGGTCTTCGTAACTTCCTCCTCCACGCCCTACAATAAGAACGTCTAAACTTTTATTCTCGCGGCTAAATCGTTCTGCAGTATTGATGGCTGAAATTATTTCACGGGGTGCGTTTTCACCTTGAACTGCTGCATGAAAAAGAAAGATTTCAGCCAAGGGGTAACGTTGCGCAAATATTCGGAGCATATCTTGAAGAGCGGCTGTAGATTTACCCGTTACGAGTCCTATTCGTGTTGCATGTTCTGGAATGAGTTTTTTTCTCTCAGCCGAGAAGAGGCCTTCTTTTTGAAGTTTTTCTTTGAGTTGCTCAAATTTTAATTGAAGTGCCCCCATGCCAAGGGGCTCTATGCGTTCAGCTACAATTTGAAGAGAACCCCCAGCGCCGTAGTAATCTATGCTGCCTACAAGCACCACTTCTATTCCCATTTTTAAATCAAAAGGAATTTTTTGAACGACACCCTTCCAAACAACTACACGTATTTGAGAACTTTCGTCTTTGAGGCCCATATAGAGGTGGCCTGAGCGATGTATACCTTTAAAATCACAAATTTCTCCACGCACGGTTATCTGTTGATATTTGCTTCTCAGATTGTCGCGCAGGTCTTTTGATAAATCTGTGACTGACCATACTTTGGGTTCTGCAGGTTTTTTTTCAATCGCTTTTGGTGGAACTTCAACAACGGGAGCCTTTTCGGTTTCAGTTAGTGGCTCAGTATCAGCGGCAACTTTTTTTGCAGAGGTTGTATCAAAAGAGTCTAAAAAAGAGATTTGCTGTTTAGCTTCTGTCTTATCAGCACTTTCTTTTTTACTGCGTGGAGGCGTCATCCTTATTGAGACTACTTGAATTGGCCTAGGAGGTCACCCTAGCTAAGGGTCTTTCTTCACAGGGCACAAGAAAAATGCTGAGGTTTTGCGTTTGTAATCTGCAAAATCTTTGCGACGTGTCTCGGCATTTTTTTCAGATATTTTAATTCCTGTAAAATAGTTTAAAAATACAAACATTAGCAAAGGGGCGCTTATTGCCCATATTCCTTGAGAGGAGGGAAGGACATAGAGAAAGCTTCCTACCCAAAAAAGCCATTCAAAAAAATAATTTGGGTGGCGAGAATATTTCCAAAGTCCCTTTTGACAAGTTGTCCCAGGGTGGAGGTGTATGTGTCTTTTCAACTGCAAGTCTGCGATATGCTCACCCAAAATTGCTCCTAAGCAAAGGAGGGCGGGTAAGATGCGAGAAAGCCCTATATCGGTATCTCCCTCAAAAGATAATATACGCTGAGGAAGCACTAAAATACTTACTAACAAAGCGTTTAAGATAAAGATGAAGAAACTTTTAATTCCCCAATTTTTAGGGCTACGCTTTTTTATTTCTTCATAGCGACGATCTTCAAGAGGAGAACTTTTTAGTCTGTAGTAAAGATGAGCACTTAGCCTTTTACTCCAGAGAAATGTTATAAGTGCAAGCGCTCTGTAAACAGGCGATGGATTAGTAAAAATAGACTCATAGAGATGAAGCAAACTCCAAGTGCCAATTGATGCGGCCCAAAAAAAATCTACCCAAGAAATACGTGCGTAAAAATAGCAAAATACCCACAAAAGAAAGAAAAGAAAAACATTTGTAGAAACGATGCTTAAGAAGTCAAAAAATAAAAACATAGACTAATGTTTCATTCGACCTTTAACGATGCCAATAACGTTTTTAAGAAGTGGTAGACGTTCATAAACAAAATCGCCCATATCAAAATAATCGCGGTGGTAGATGCATTTTTGTGTAATGGGCGAAAAAATCATGTGCGAGTTTCCACTCACTGAGTATTCTTTTCCGGAATTTAAGTTTTTGCTTTTGAGTGTCATGGTCCAAAATAAAACTTCTTCGTTTCCACTTATAAGTTGGCGATCAAAATCAAATTTTACATATTCTGCGCCACTGTAGAGTTTTGTGTAATAGGCTTTCATGGCAGGAAGGCCTTTGACTTCACCAATGGGATCGCGAAATGAAATCTTTTCATCATAGAATTCTTCTACAAGGTGCATGCTTTGAGATGAAAGTTTAGAAAAGAATTCTTTTGAGCTGAGCTTAGATTGCGCCATGGCTAAAGGATTCTCTAACAAAACTACGCTTAGGAAAAGGACTTTTCTGAAATGCTTAAAAAAGGCTCTCACACGCTGAGATTACACCATATTTTTGCTCATTGCGTTTGATGCTTTGTCCTATGCGCTAGGCAAAGACTTGAATATTCTCTCTAAGCTCCTAAACTGGTGGCATGAAAACCCTCATTAAAACATCCGTCCTTTTCACAGGTTTTTTTATGTTTGCAGCTCTTGCTAAAGCTGAGATCAAAAAAATCAACATCACATATTCTCGTTTACTTTTGCCCGTTGATCGCCAAGGTTTTGCAATTCCTCAAGCCATCATTGGTGGAAAAGTAGACTTTGAAGGTGTTGCTCCAGCTTACGTTTCGTTGATTATTGGAGGTCAAAGTTATACTCAACCTACAGACCGTATGGGTTACTTCTCTTTCTTAGCCTTCACTGCAAACGCCGCAAATTATACAGTGGAAGCTTGGCTTCCAGCTGTAGAAGGTGCTGAAGAGTCTTCTGCTCGACTAACAGTTGAGAATGCGCTTGTAGGCGTTAATCCTATTCGCTAATTTCATTCTTGATGAATCACAGCGGAGATCAACAACACTTAGACCACAGGGTAGCTAAGCTAAACCGCATAGCTACCTTGCTGGACTCACAATTTAGAATTCCTTTTACGCAATTTCGCATTGGTCTTGATGGAATCATTGGAGTGGTTCCTTTTTATGGAGACATTGCGAGTTTTCTTTTGTCGCTTTGGATTATCATCACAATTGCTCGCATGGGCGTCCCTGCTCCTATATTGGTACGAATTTGTTTTAATTCGTTTATGGATTTTGTAGTTGGCCTTGTTCCATTTTTTGGCGATTTCGCTGACTTCTTTTTTAAATCCAATCTAAAAAACGTAAAATTAGCTCAAAAGTACTTTGAGCGTCCTAAGAAAGTTTCAGCCCAATCGTGGGCGTTGATAGCTTGTATAAGTATTCTTATTATAGCCATCTTTGTTACAGTTGTTGGAACATCCTTTTGGTTGCTTTTCCAGCTCTTGGATTATCTGAAGACTCTTTAAGTTTTTAAAGGGTTAAGGTGTAAGCAGCAAACATGTAATGAAAGAGTGCAAAGTTGTTTACTTTATTATTTTTAACTCCACCCTCAAGGAATCTATAGCCTAAAGCTAAGCGGTGTTTTTCTGTTATTTCATACTCACTTTGTATGCGGCCCTCAAAAGCTCTCCCTGGGCCTCCTGCTAAACCGTCTAAGTCTGCTGAGAGTGACCATTCATCAGTTAATGGAGTCCAAACGCCTAGATAAATAAGAGGCACAAATCCAACATTCGAATACCGGTTCTTGGATTGTGAATTGGATAATTCAATATGCGCATCTCGTACTTTGAGAGTTAGTCCCAGACTCCATTGGGTTTCGTTATCTCCACCCCATTTTCGAATAAGGGTGCTTCGATATGAGTTAAATTTATACTTAATGTTTAAAGGTTCGTTTGCACCAAACGTATCCCCGTCAAAAATGACGGCAGATGTAGGGATACTTTTATATTTAACAGTTAATGGGGCATAAAGCAGACGAAGTGACCAGTTTTCTGAAAGAAAAACTTTTGCATAAATTCTATAATTGGGAATTCCTTTTCCTTTCCCTAGATCAACTCGCGAAGCTGGGTCGGTGCCGGGAACTTGAAAGTAGTTGTACCCCGTCCAGGCAATTCCACTCTCTGCTGTTATAGAAATGTTTTTTGCAATCAAGATTGCTGGTTTAAAAATCCCAAGAATTAAAAAGAATATGAAATGTTTTTTTTAAAAAAATCTCATCACTAGATTGAGTATAGGCTTAAAATCTAAATTTTTAGCGACAAGATTGAAATTCATATAATCAACGGATTTAAATCTCATTTCTGACAATAACCCTAAAGTTCTGACGGCTCTTGCTCTGGTTCCATTCTAACGCACCCACTAAACCCTCTTATACGGAGGATTTTCAGAGTGCAAAATTCAGTAAAAAAATCGTTTTTATACAGAGGCTTTTTCCTTTCAAGCTTGGCATTATCATTTGCAATTGCGGGTAATGGACAACAAGGTCAACAGGGCGGTGGGGGCAATGCTAACGCTGGAAATATCGGCAATTTGCCCAGCGGAGATGTTGTATTGGTGGGCGATGGGTCCTTTCCATTGGCAGAAGTTCAAACAGCAGTTACTAAACTCAAAACGGTAAATTTAGAAGAAGTCGAAAATTATACTTTTGAACTCTCTGGCCAAACATCTGTAAATTTAAAATTTGATAGAGAAGGAGGCACTGACGGTGGCTTTGTTACTCGCAACTCCGCGGCTAATCCAAATACAGAAGTTTCCTACTATAATCTAGCGAGCATCTTAGGTATCGATCAAATTGTGAGAGGGGCCATCCCTTACACTTTGGGACCTCGTGGAATTGCGACGTTTAGATCTCTCATTGCAAATACTCAGTTTAGAGGAATGCGCTCTCGCAATGCGACTACAATTCTTCAAGCTACAAGTGAAAACCCACGTGAACTCAAAGGCTGTCTTCGTGAAAAGAAAAAAGGCGAAGATGTTGCCATGAATTCTCTGGTGGATGTTAGCAATAATCGTCCTCAGCTGGCTCACATGCTTTTTAAAGATATCAATGCAGCTAATCCTGTACCTACCGAGGGTACTTATAACTTTCGAGAAGGCTACACTGCTAATCGGCTTAAGGTCGCTCAACAGTATTCTAACTTGATGACTCTCGATGCGGTTTTTGGTCAGTGGGATCGCTACAGCGGTGGCAATGTCGTGTTCAGAATCGTCGATGATGTAAGCAAAGAAGTTGAAGTCTACAGTACTGACAATGGTGGCGCAGATTTTTGGAACACCACTAAATGGGCCGAAAAACAGGTATCATGGTTTAGTCGCTATGATCGCAAAACAATTGAACAGCTCAAGGGGCTTTACGCTTTCCTAAGTGGGCGCGCGACATCATTAACTTCAGAGCGTTTAGATAAAACATGGACCGATCCTAAGGTTTTTGTAGTTGATTTGGGACTTTACTATGAAAGACGTCCTGAGCAGTACGTAAGAGAACTCACGAACAATCTCGCGGTACTTCTCAAAGCTGTTGAATCCAACTATGCTCGTTATGGAGAGGCAATATTTTTCTAGTTTATTATGAGGCATGAGATTTCGCAGGGCTTAGAGCAAGAACTAGAGTTCACTGCGCTTCGCTCCAGAGGCCCTGGTGGTCAGAATGTAAACAAGGTTTCTTCTGCCGCCATGGCTGTTTGGGATTTTGAAGCTTCAAGTCTTATAAGTTTTCATGAAAAATATTTAGTTAGAACACGTTTAGCCACTCATATTAACAAAGAGGGCCAGCTTTATACGCGCAGTGATGAATATAGGGACCTCCCTCAAAACAAAGCGCGATGTGCAGAAAAAATACTCGAGCATTTATCGCGTGCTTTTCATAAAGATAAGCCGCGTAAAGCTTCAAAGCCTACACGTGCATCAAAAATAAGAACTAAAGAAGCCAAAACTCGTCGTTCCGATATTAAAAAAGGTCGCCAAAAAAATTGGAAAGGCGAATAGCCTGTGAATAAAATTTATTATTTTGCAGCTGCAATGATTGTATATGGCATTTGGTTTTATGAGCCATCTTCTTATAAGCGGCCGCCAGGGGTAACTGCTTCTGAAAGTCCAAAGCAAATGGAGATTAAAGATGAGCGAGCTCTTATTGAGCTCAAAGGATTTCAATTAAAAGTGAGGGCGGAATTTTCCCTCAAAGCTCTATTGTTATCCAAGGAGCGATATAGATTTTACGACTCCATGACGAGCCTCATGCCATACGACTTTGCACTGGGGTGGGGCCGCATGTCTGACCAAGCTATATTAGATCGTTATCGTATTAGCCAAGGTGCACGCTTTTACATGTGGAGTTATTCCAATCCTGCTCCAATGCCTGAAGGGGAAGTCATTACTTCTTCTGCAAACATGCACTTGATTCCTAAAACGGATGATGTTTTTTCACTTATGAAAAGTGCGCGAGCAGGGGATTTGATTAATTTGAAGGGCTACTTGGTGGATGTCATGAAAGACCAAAAAAGCGTCATACAAACGTCATTAACTCGCAGCGATTCAGGTGCCGGTGCTTGCGAGGTTGTCTTAGTAGAAGAGCTACTGATTTATGATTAAGATAAGGGAATGAGCTTGAAGGTTGAGTACCCAGCATCCATATTAGATTCAAAACTATTTAATAGCCTCAAGGATGCAGAAATGAAGCTACTTATTAAAGAAGCCTCAGTAAAAAATTTTAAAGTGGGCGAATTTATTTTAAAAGAAGGCAATGAAGGGACTGAGTTCTATTGGATTTCAAAGGGTAGTGTAGCTATTGAAATATCCGCATCAAGCTCTGATGCCTCACCTTTAAAAATCACCACTCTAACAAAAGGCGATATCATAGGAGAAATGGTTTTGCTTGGTTTTCCCAAGCGAGCAGCGAGTGCTATAGCTTTAGAAGAGTGCACTTTGTACATGTGGGATATGAAAAAAACTCTAGATCTATTTATGGATCATCCTGCTATTGCTTACAGGGTCACTCGCAATTTGGGGCATATGTTAGGCGAGCGATTAGTTCGAGCTAATTTACAACTTCGTGGTCGAGTTGAAGCTATGGATGCTGCTTTGATTAAAGATTTGGTTTAATCATCTAAGCAGCTTTTTTAATTTTATTTTTCATGTGAGCCAAGAAGTTTGGACTTTCCCAACTTTTAGCCTCAACAAAAACTTTAAAAAAACGTGCATCTAGTTCTTGTGCTTTTACTTGCATTTCAAGTATCTCAAGAGCTTTCTCTAGAGGAATAGCTTTTTTATAGGGACGATCACTAGCAACTAAAGCATCAAATATATCGCAAATAGTCATCATTCGTGCTTGGTCGGGAATCTTTTCTGCTTGTAGTGAGTAAGGATAACCTTTGCCATTTAATTTTTCGTGATGAGCTCCTGCAATATTTACAAGATCATTAAAACGTTGAGTCCAAGGTATCTTTTTAAGAAATTCTACAGTGTGTGCAACGTGTGACTCAATTTCTTTACGCTCATCAAGGGTAAGAGAACCTCTTAGAATACTGAGTCTTGAAATTTCATCTTCTTTTAAAAGAGGTTGTAAATTTCCTGCACAGTCTTTGCAATGCATATGAGAGATTTGCTTAAGCTTTTCTGTTTGATCATGATTTAGAACAGTGGGGCGATTGAGTTCTTCAACTAGGAGCCACGCATCTTGCATTTGCATTCCAAAGGCATTGATTTCTTCTTTTATACGTTGCCATTCGATGTCGTTGGGGCTTCGTTTTTCCTGAAGTAATTTTTCTACATACGAATAAAGAACTTCTTTTTCAGTCGCATGACGGAAATCTTTAAAGCGATGCATGATTTCATGTTTTTGCTGAGGGGTTAGTTTTTCTTCTTTTAGGAGGGTGCTTTCTTTAACTGCAATTTTTCCAAAATCATGCAAAAGAGAAGCGTATCGAATTTCGGCGATTTGTTGATTGTTGTAATGCAACTCTTTAAGTCCATGATCCTGAGATCGAGAAGCATTTTCTGCAAGATTTACTGTAAGTGCCGCTACTCGTTCTGAGTGACCGCTCGTAGTAGGGTCACGTGATTCAATCGCATGAACAGAGGCTTTAACAAAGCCCTCTAAGAGTTTTTCAATTTCTTCATAAAGTAAATTGTTTTCAATAGCTGCACTTGCAATCCCAGAAAAGCTTTCGAGTAGAGCTGCGTCTTCTTCTGTAAAATCTGGCATAGCTTCCAGAAGTTTATTGTCTTTAAGGGGCCACTTTTCTGAAGCATTATTTTTTCTATTGATAACTTGAATCACGCCAAGCGCCTTGCCCTTGGTACTGATGAGGGGCAGGGTAAGTACGGATTTTGTATGGTATCCAAAATTTCTATCAAAGCTATCGTTGAAGCGATATTCGGCAGAAGTTATTTTACGCACGTCACCAATGTTAAGGGCCACTCGATTTTTGAAAACATAATTGGCTATTCCACTATCTGAAATTGGAACTGAAGTTTTTTCAAAAACACTTGCGACACTTTGGTTAACGGCTACTTCAAACGTAAGGCTCTCGCCTTCGGTGCTTTTAATGTAAAGCGAGGCGGCATCGGCCATAAGTAACTTCATGGCTTTGTTCACAATAAATTTTAGAGTTGCGCAGAGCTCTTTGTGAGACATCATTTCAACTACGATGTCTTGAAGCGCCTTAAGGCGTTCTTGGGTTTCTGCAAAATTCCCGCTGGCTGAGGCTTTCTTTGCGGACATGAACACTTATCGGACAGAATTCGTTATTTTTGTGACTTTTTAAGAGGAAAACGCAGGATGTTGTATTTTTGACAGAATTTTATCTTCGCCTCATTGGGTTCTTATAAAAGTGGCTTATAACTAAGTTATGGACTCAGCTTTTCCTTGGTAGCTTCCAATTTTTCATTGAGCTCGAGCCATTGTGTTTCAGCAGCGTCAAAGCTTTGCTGAACATGAGACAACTGCAAGATAGCTTGCGTAAGTTCGTCTCCTGAGCTTTGAGTAATCTTTAAGTTGAGATTATCTAATTCTTTTTGAAAGCTTTCCATACTGAGTTCAAGCTTCTGAATATTTCTCTCACACTGTTTAAGTTCTTTTTCGATAGATTTTCGTTCTTCAAAGGCGAGTGCTTTTTTCTTTGCTACAAGATCCACTTTGGGAGTTTCTATTGCAACTGCGGCATTTTCTGCGCGCGAAGACAATATACCTTTTTCTAAACTCCATACATATTCATCGTATGAGCCTAGGTAGAGATTCACTTTGCCGTGATTCACTTCTAGAATTTTTTTGCCCACTCGGCGAATAAAACTTCGATCGTGGCTAACTACAACGACAGTTCCTTTGTAGGCATCAAGTGCTTGTGTAAGGGCTTCAACACTTTGAAAGTCTAAGTGGTTAGTAGGTTCGTCTAAAACTAAACAAGGTGCTTTTTGTAAAAGAATTTGTCCCAAGGCTACACGAGATTTTTCGCCACCACTGAGAACTGATATCTTCTTTTTTACATCGTCGCCAGAAAACAAAAGTGATCCAGCCATATTGAGGGCATCTTGGCGAGTCACATCGCTATGGGCCTTGGCAACAATTTCATCAAGTACTGAACATTTGGGATCTAAATTCTCTGCAACATGTTGTGCATAATAACCAATGGATACTTGATAACCCAGCTCCACTTTGCCTTTTAGCGGCTCAAGTTGTTGAGCGATAGCTTTTAGAAAAGTTGTTTTACCAGCGCCATTAAGACCCACTACCGCTACATGGTCGCCATTATTTAAAATAAAGTTTACATCTTTGAGAATTACTTTATTGCCATAACCTAAATCTACGTTGCGAAGCTCAGTAATACTTTTACCCGCATGAGCAGGAGGGGGGATTTTAATACTCGCCCCTACGTGAATAGGTTTGAGTTCAATGGTCTCCATACGATCTAAAGATTTTAAGCGAGATTGCGCTTGGCGTGCCTTACTGGCTTTGGCACCAAACCGAGAAACGAAATCTAATACTTCTTTTCTTTTTTCTTGAAGTGAGAGTGCGCGTGCTTCGAGTTGCGAGCGCAGCAATTCTTTTTGTTCAAAGTAATCATCGATGTTGCCGTTGTACTTGGTGATGTCACCCGCTTCAACTTCTACAATGTGATCTGTCGTGCGTCGTAAGAATTCTCGATCGTGAGATATTAAAAGAAAAGCTCCTTCGTATCCTTGGAGAAAATTTTCAAGAACAAGTGTGGTTTCAAGATCTAAATAGTTTGTGGGCTCGTCTAGGAGCATGAGATTAGGTTCTTGACCAATGAGGTATAAAAGTTTGCAGCGCATTCTATATCCGCCGCTGAGAGACATAATGGGTTTAGCAAAAATATCATCGCTCAAGCCCATTTTTCGGGCAAAGGATTTTAATTCCCAAATAGGAGTCACGCACTTGGTGAGATATTCCTCTACGGTTTCGTTTGGTGACCAGTTATCATGCTGAGCCAGATATCCAAGTCGTAAGCTTCTGGATTTTACAATTTCACCACTATCCAGTTCTTCTAAACCTGTGAGTATTTTAAAGAGTGTTGTCTTTCCTGCGCCGTTAGGTCCAATAACGCCAATGTGCTCGCCTTCATTGACTGCAAAGCTAGCGGCATCAAACAGAACTTTTGTGGAATAAGCCTTTGAGCCTTTCTGAAGTTGAATAAGGTTCGACACCCGTTGTTTTTCTCAGAAGCCTCTCTTGGATGCAACTCTATTCAATGTTTTTGTTAACGGGGTATAAGATTTTGAATAGAATTTTGGAAAAGTCCTTTGGGATCGTAAATATTTTTAATTTCTTTGAGTCGCTCGGCATTCTCTCCGAAATACTTTTCAAGGGGAGCTTCTAAGTCTGAGTCGCAGTAGTTGTAGTAGCTATAACCCGAAAAGTAAGGATTTACACTTCTGTAGATTCTCCTCATCAAATTTAAGCGCTGTTCAGATTCTGAATTATTCGCCCATTGGCTATAGTATTGTACGCTGTAAAGAGCTTTTCGATGATAGAACGCCGTTTCACTTGGAGTTTTGTCAGCTATAGCGCCGCCATAACTATCAAACATCATTGCCACACTCGCACCCGAAGGGATGTTGTCGAGTTCACTTTCAATCACAGACATAGCTTCCTGGCTAAGTATCTCGTAAGCATAGCTAGATTTGGATTTAAAGCGAACAGGGGGATCTTCTCCACCTGCAAAAAAAGTTGCAGCTTCAAGAAAGTTTCTTTTTTGAAGAGTGCTTTGAGTGGGACGTCCCACAACATAAGGGCGAATCAATGCTCTAGCTTCTTCTTCAGTGGGGGGCCTTGAATTATCTCTGCTCAATACTTGGCCAACAATTTTAACTTCGCCCATTCCATTTGCGTTACCAGAAATTTTAAATATAGATGTGATTTGTTTAGAGCCACTTAAAGTGAGTTGTTGCCAGTTTTGCAATACAGATTTGAATTGTGAGCGAGGCCACTTAAGTACAAATGTATAAACATCTAGTGCTCGTTTTAGAGAGAAATCAAATTCAGTGACAACTCCAAATTGACCTCCACCTCCCCCTTTGAGAGCCCAAAATAAGTCGGAGTTTTCTTCTTGGCTTGCGTTGACGATGCGTGCATCTGCTAAAACAACTCTAAAGGAATTTACAAGATCGCACGTTAACCCCCATTGTCTTGAAGAAAGGCCCACGCCTCCTCCGAGTGTAAGTCCAGAAAGTCCAACGGTTGCACATGAACCTGTAGGTAGAGCGTAGTTGCTTCGATAAAGTTTTTCTGTCAGTGAACCAAGCAGGTGACCTGCGCCTATTCGAGCGCGGTGGGTATTGGTATCGATACTGAGTTTTTGAAAGGGGCGAAGATCGATAACAAGACCCGCACCAGAGCTCAAGGCTTCAAATGAATGTCCCCCTGATCTGCAGTGAATAGGGATGTTTTGAGATGAGCACCATTCTATAGCCCGCTGTAGAGCAAGTTCAGAGGATCCTCTTAAGATGGCGGCAGGTGCAGGATTAAAGCGCAGATTAAAAAGTTTTTTATATGTGGAATAATTGCTTTCGCCTGGAAAACAAAGTTCTGCCCCTGTGCCGTTGAGTAGGGCGCGAAGCTCAGCCCAGTCTCGTTGCTGGGCCCATAGATATTTTAGCGGACTAAAGGTTAAGGCAAGCGCCGACAATGAAGCGCTATGCTTCAGAAACTCCCTCCTCGTGATCATGTTTCACTCTTAATTTTGCAGAGAGAGTTTTGCGAGTTAATTTCTATTTACATGTCTTAATTGTAAATGTTTTTTAACATGCGAGGGACTTTGTTGATGTGGCCGTTGTTAGTGGCTGGAGTGATTCCTAGGAGTTTACACATCAAAGAGTAAACGTGAATGTTGTCGAAGCTATTCACTTTTAATCCTCTACGAATATTGGGACCACGGCCCATAAAAACCGCCTGCATAGAACTTAAGTTATTGTCATAGCCGTGAGCTCCATTGTTTCCCGAGCGAGCAGCCATAAAGGAAGGTCGAGCAGTAATGGCAACGCCTTCATTTCCTACTAAGAGGATGTCGGGAATGCGATTGCTGTCGCTGTAGTGAAATCGGGCGGGAATGTTTTTCTTAGAATATACCTTATAAAGTTTAGAATAATCTCTCAGTGCAACTTCGAGCTTAGCGAGTTGAGTCGTATCGTTTGAAAAGAAACCTACTACGCCCGTCGTTCCAACTTTTTCAATACCAGAAAATTCTGCAAGGACTGGGGTGACATTTACCGCTTTGTCGCTTTCAAGCTTTGTCATTCCGTGGTCAGAAACAATGATAATGTTCATATTGTCGTAGTGGCCACGTTCTTTCAGTGCTTTAAAAAGCCCTCCCAAAACATTGTCAGCTTCTTTAACAGCTGCGCGCACTTCGGGAGTGCCCGGACCAAAGCGATGCCCGGCTGTATCTACTGTATCAAAGTAAAGAGTATAAAAATGAGGTCGTTCGTTTTCCGGAAGATCTACCCACTTTAATAGATTGTCTACGCGTACAGTGTTGCTCATATTGAAATCAAAGGGCAGGTAGTAAGTTGGAAGTATTCCTTGAATGCGAGCTTCTGAGCCTGGCCAAAAAAGAGTCCCTGATCTTAGACCTTGCTTTTGTGCAGTTACCCAAATGGGTTCACCAATCCACCAGCGAGGATCATTGGTGACTTCACGAGGAGCGCTTAAAGAAAAGCGTTCTGGAATATTGGGATCTCTAATTTCGTTACCAGTGATTCCATGTTTTTCTGCGTAAAGACCCGTAACGAGGGTGTAATGGTTGGGAAAAGTTAGGCTCGGAAAAATGGGTTTTAAGCTTTTAGCTTGAGTGCCTTCTTTGGCAAATTGCCACAGGTTGGGAGCATCTTGAGGTGTGACATCTCTTGGGTGCAATCCATCAATAGAAATAAGAAGCAAACTTTTTGGAGTGCTCTTAGCTTCTAGATTGTGAGTAAAAAATATAATTAAAAAATGGATGAAGAGTGCGCGTTGAAGTTTTTTGAACATTCTATTAAGCCCCCGCTCTTATTTATTAAGCAATGTCAGCTTGATTAAAGCAGCTGTTCTGTTGAATGAAGAGTGCTCGAAAAATAATAAAAAGTTGTTTTTAGACTAACCTTTTACTTCAATGCTTTTTTCTCTTTGAGAACTCGTATTTAGAGTGAATATGAGCGATAAAATAGTCTTTGACTAAATGCGTTACAGTTGCTTTACTCCGCCTCGGTGCAAAACAAATTTATATTCAAGTTATGTTTTTTTACTCTTTGTTTCGGAACTTTGTTTTTAAAGGCCGAAGAGATAAATCCAAATATTGCACGACGAGTGCTCACGCGTTCTTTAAACGAAGCTGAGTTGAGACAGTATCAAGAAGTCACCTTAGCTTACGATTCGTCACAACTCAGTTACATGCTTCCTCAAGTAAGAGCAGGAGCGGAGCTAGAGAATTACTTTACTCAATACGAAAATTTTGTATCTCATTTGCCAAAAGATTACATTGTGTTTGGAGCCGATGGTGGACTTAAGAGTGGATTGAAGTTTTGTATTCTTAAGCCTATGACCCCCGGTAATCCGTGGGTTTTTGCTATTGCAGGCACCGAAACTACCATCGATCAATTGGCAGACACTCAATTGGGTCGCCAGCAATTGGATGACTTGGCACATAACATTACTTTATTCACACAACCTGCTACTGAGCAGCTTCGCTTTCTCGCGGAAAAGGATGTTCTTGTGACGGGCCATAGTTTAGGTGGAGCATTGGCACAGGCAGTGGCCCACGAAATTCAAAAGAAACGTTTGCAAAATGGCCTAAGCTCAAAAGTTAAACTCGTTACTTTTAATTCATTGGGGGCTCAGACTCTCATTAAAGAAGCAACGGGTACTTATGACGAAACACTTTTGGCTCATATGGAAATGGCTCATTATTATTTACGGGGTGATTTGATTTCCAGAATTGATACTCAAATGGGACCTACTTATGAATTAGAGCCACTTGCACGTGAAGGTGGGCCGGCTACAGAAGCTTACGATAAATTCAAAGAACTTGGGCGCTTTCATTCATTGGATAGTTTTTTGCAAATTATCCACGAGCGCAAAGGGGCAAGGTTGAGAGAGGCTAAAGTAGTGCCTATTCCTCCAGCAGATACAATTAATAATCTTGTAAACTATGCCGGAATATTGGGTTACGGCACACATTTGATACACAGCTTTAGGCAGTTACATATTGTAAAAAAACTAACAAGTGAACTCGCCCGTGTTACACCCGCTGATTTTGACACAACAGTAAAAGCTGAAGCTATTCGTTATCTCTATAATGTGGCTAGACGCGAACTCAAGGTTCTTGAAGAGTCTACGGACAATGATCGACGTGCTTTTGCACCTAGCTTAAAGGTTCAAATAAATCGTCTCTATCTAATGATGGCTCAGTACGCTGCTCGTGTATCAAGTACTATTGACCAATAGCTAAGCGATTTTGTCTTCGAAGATATTCTCCAAAACGTTTCATAACAGAGGCATGCATCAATGCTTGACTATACTTGTAGAGGTACCAAGGCAGGCGAGGGCGATAATCGTGTATAGCTGTGATGAGGTTTTTTCCATTCGGCGTAACCCTAAACTCCAATCGACCTCTTTTAGTTTCCTGAGCCAATAGTCCACCCGTTATGTAAAATAGAATTCTATCTTCTGAGCTGCGCTCACGAGACATTGTGAGTTCAAGCAAAACCTTTTGAGTTCCTGCAATAAAAAACTTAGTTTTATCTCCTTCAGTTTGTACTGATACCAGTCCGCGAAAGTTTGCGTTTAGCCATTTTACATATTCTTGGCTGGCCCATTCTGCGCTCTTTCCATAGGGTAATAGATGTCTTTGCACGGATTGAACAATACGTTGGTGAGCTTCTGGTACTGGGCCTTTATAAGCTTTGGGTTGCTCAAGAGTGTCGGCGTTTTTTTCTAGCTCTTCCATCACTTCGTTGAGGGCTTCGTCGTAGGTTATATATTTCCAGTTTGGAATGCTTAAAGCATGTGCTGGGTCAGGACTCATATCATGTTGAAGAGATTCAACGAGAGGATAAACAAGGGTTTTGGGGGCTCCTGTGATCAAACTCACCCAAAACTTAGAAAACTTAGGAGAAAAGTACTGCACATCCAGGAAGTATCTTTTTTTATGTAATTTTTCTGCACATCGTTCAAGCATTTCAAAGTACGAAATACTTTGTCCGTTTTCTAAATCAAAAGATCCTAAAAGCTTCTCGTCTTTAATCACATAATAAAAACTTTCTGCAACATCTTTTACATGTATGGGGGAGCTGCGACTGCGTGTCCACGCAGGGCAAACCATGAACGGTAGCCGTTGAACAAGTCGGAGGAGCATTTGGAAAGAGGAGCCTTCTTTGCCCATAACCATTCCTGCACGCAGAGCGAGTAAGGGCACCTTGTAAGATTTAAATATTTCTTCTACTTCGAGACGACTTCGCAGGTGAAGTGAGAGTTCTTCTGGATGAGAGTCTTTTCCCTTTGGAATAATTCCGCCTAAATAAATAACGCGTTTGATATTCTTTTTTTTGGCAGCACGCGCAAAGTTGTCTGCGATGATGAGGTCATAATCCTCAAAGCTTCCCTGGGAGAGTTGTGAAGAAGGAAGCATGGAGTGCACGAGGTAAATGGCAATATCTTGTCCATCGAGTGCACGCTCTACATCTAAGAGGGAAAAGAGGTCACAATGCATACTTTCAATCTGCCCCTTCTTTTCATTTTGCAAAGAGCGTCCTATGGCCCGAATCTCTATAGAAGGGTCTTTTTTGAGACGTTCAATGAGGTGTTTTCCGACAAAGCCACTGGCGCCAGCTACGACTACTTTCATGTTATATTGAGTATAGGCCTGCTTTAAAAACTTAGCTTGTAGCTTTTAAGAAAAAGCTAAGATTAAAGCTATTGTCAAAAAGAGCGAAATCACTAAAGTAAGGAAACATATGTTTAAGTTTTTTAAATCAGAAGAGCCTACGCTTGCGGTAGATTTAGGTACGCGTAATATTCTGGTATCAGATGCCCACAGAGTTCTTTATAGACAGCAGAACGTAGCGGCCTCTTCTTTAAAAGAAAGTTCAACTCCCAAGAAATACATTGTAGGTGATATTGCTGAGGAACTTTATGAAAAAAACCCAGGTCACTACAAAATAATTAAACCTTTAAGCAAAGGTGTCATTTGTGACTTTGAAAATTGCGGCGAAATTTTAAATTACGCACTTAAGTCTGTTTCTATGAGTCGATTTAGAAAACCAAGTGTTTTGGTTTCTGTTCCTTTGGATGTTACAAATGTAGAGCGCGATGTCTTTAGAGAGGTTATTTTAGGACTTGGCTTTAGAGATGTAACCTTAGTGTCAGAGCCTATGGCTGCAGCTGTTGGTTTAGTTAAAAATTTTTCACGAAAAAAGGGCGTGCTGATAGTAGATGTAGGTGCTGGCATTAGCGAAGCTGTTATGTTTTCAATGGGGGGTGTGGTTTGTAATTCCTCAGTAAGATGTGGGGGCGAGGATTTTGAGTCCGAAATCAAGAGCTACATTCGAAAACACTATGACTTTGAAATTGGAAACCGAGCTGCACAGTATTTGCTGGATGTATTGGCCGCTGATCATCCAGATTCTTATCTGCAATCTTTAGAGGTGAAGGGCTTTGATTTGCATCGACGAGCACCTGCAACTTTAAAACTAGAACTTCATGCTATTCATGCGTGCTTGGACCACTTATTTAATTCGGTAGTGCGTACTGTGATGAGCGTACTCGAAAAAACTCCAGAAGAACTTTCCTCTGAAATCATAGAAGGTGGAATCTATCTAACGGGTGGGGCTTCTCAATATAAGCGACTCATTGCGCTTTTAGAGCAGCATACAGGTTTGAGTGTTGTTCCAGACATGCAAGCTTTGTTAGGAGTAGCGCGAGGTGAGGTGGCTCTTTTGCAAAATGCTCAACTTCGTAAAGAGTTACTTTGCGCATAATTTATGAGTTTAAATACTTTTAAATTTGAATCCTTAAAGGGTGCTGAGGCTAAAAAGTTTATTCAGCCATTAGCAGAATTGCGTATTGAAGTTTTTAGAGAATTTCCTTATCTCTACGACGGAACTTTTGAATATGAAAAAAAATATCTAGAACGCTATTTTGCATCAAAAAATGCATGTGTGGTTATTTTAAAAAATGAAGAGGAAATTATTGGAGCCAGCACAGCGATTTATTTACCCGATGAAGATCCTATGATTTCTCAAGCTTTAGCGCGCTTCTATGATCCTCATTCATTTGTTTATTTTGGAGAATCCATAATAAAAAAAGCTTATAGGGGACAAGGATTTGGAAAAAAGTTTTTTGAATTGCGAGAAGAGTTTGCAAGGTCAATTCAGGGCGTAAAATGGACAGGCTTTTGTGCTGTTATCAGAGACTCACAAGATACTCGTAGGCCTAAAGAGTATTTTTCTCCTGAGGCGCTTTGGCTAAAACAATCTTACAAGAAAGTAGAGGGACTCTTTGCTGAAATTGCTTGGAAAGAGCTTGATGAGGAAAAAGAAAGTCCTAAGAAGCTGCAGTTTTGGACCAAAGAACTCTCCCGTTAAAATTATCTAGACAGACTGACAGGATCTTCTGCTTGAGTGGGAGTTGCGCCATCTAAATCCCAAGTCTTTTTGAGTGTTCCGTTGGGATTAAAATGTTTTTGAACGCCTACTTGCTGGCCATTTTCGTAAAATCCGGTAAATGCTTTGGCAACTCGCCCAGGATAGTAAAATTCATAGGGCCCATGTTTGAGCCCATTTTTATAGGTGTAATATCCTATACACTTGATCATTCCAGCTTTACCAAATCCTTTTTGGAACGCTTCGTCTTTTTCTACAAAGTATACAAATTCTGCTTCAACAGAGCCAGTGAGCGCTTTACCAAATTGATCGTATAGAATTTCATTGAACTTTTCAGTTCCATCTTTTTCATGCCATTCACTTCTAAGAATTTTATTGGCACTATAAAGTTTTTTTACATAAGTGTAGGGTTCTTGAGCGCAACTTTGATCAATATATGTGCCGTTTTCATTCACGGTACGAGCATTTTCAATCACGTCTGCAGGAAGTGCAGGAGTGTTGGGTTTTAGATTGCTTTGAAAAAACCAGTTGCGATTATCAGAAAGTAAGCCAACGACTTTATAAATTATTCCGTCATCGCCATTTTCTTGAGTCCAATAAAAGCTCGCTTTAGAAAGTTTATCTTTAGGAATTTTATTAAAAAGTTCTTGGTAACCTTCAAAGCGAATATTGCAGTGAGGAATTTTTCTGTAGTTTGGAAAATCTTTACTGGGATTCATTTCGGTTTGAGTGAATTCAATAAGTGTTGCGTCCGGTGACCACTTCCCTTTTTCGGTGTAATGAATCCATGCGCCGTCTGCAGCTTCTTCTGTAAAATGTTTAGAAAGAAGTCTTCGGCCGCTGCGTTGTTCTTTGCCCGCTTCGTACAAATATCCCGATGTTGTGGCACCCAAGATGACTAAAAGTTTTACTGTTGAGTTGATTGTAATAAAATCTCTAAGTTTATTTATAAGTAACCACGCACTTGTACCCAGGAGGATGCCTTTAATCCAAGCATTGAGAAGACTGCCGCCATCGGGCACTACTCCATATAGGGTGTTGAAATTTCCAAAAAGATAAGCCCCAAGGCTGAGGCCGAACAAAATAATAAAAGTCACTGCGCTCATCTCACATTTGATCATAACGCTTTGAGCAGAATGCGCATGGCGCACGAAGTCTATATCCTTGAATTTATTCAATAGTCCGGAAATAAAAAAGCCCCCTTGATTTGCTTTAATCAAGGGGGCTTTTTTATTTTTTTAAAGAAAAAATTATATAGAAGCTGCAGTTGAGGCTGAGTTCACAACAGATGCTATACGAATAGTGGATTGAATCGCTTCGTTGCTTGCACCCGCTTTTTTAAGCTGAGCTACGTGTGACTTGATGCACATTCCGCAACCACTCATGCAAGATACCGCGAGAGACATCATTTCAAAAAGAATTTTGTCCACGCCATGATTTGCAATTCCCTGCATGCGTAAACGGGCAGGCATAGAAGAAAATTCTGAATCTTCTAAAAGATGCATTGTGCGGTAGTAAACGTTGTTCATCGCCATAAGACTTGCTGCCGTCTTAGCTGCTTCGTGCTCAACTGCAGATAACTTAGGTGCATCTGCAGCGACAGCTACGCTAGAAACCGCATTCACAAGAGCTTTGTCTTTTGTTGCATAGGCGCAGCTAAGTGCAACGCCCCATAGTTGATTCGAGGTCAGTCCAGGTGCGCCGTCTTCACTCAATACGGAAGAAAGGTTTACTCGAACATCGCGGGCAAAATCTCCAATGGATTCTCTGTAAGCTTCAAAAGACATCTGCTCTCCTTTATTACGCGTTTAATTGAATAGTTTCTTTGCCTTGTTCCCAATTACAGGGGCAAAGCTCGTCTGTTTGAAGAGCGTCCAAGATGCGAAGCACTTCTTTAGGGTTACGACCAACACTAAGATCCGTAACGTAAACAAAACGAACGATTCCTTGAGGGTCTACGATGAAAGTAGCGCGTTGAGAAACGCCTGCTTCTTCATCAATGATTCCAAGAGCAGCGCTCAATTCACGCTTAACGTCTGCAAGCATAGGAAAAGGTAGGTTTTTAAGGTCTTCGTGGTGTGTTCTCCACGCCATGTGTACAAATTCGCTATCACAAGATGCTGCAAGAATTTGAGCGTCACGATCTTTGAACTGGCCGTTCATATCCGCAAAGCCTTTAATTTCTGTTGGGCAAACAAATGTAAAATCTTTTGGATAGAAAAAGTAAACTTGCCATTTACCTTTAAAAGTTTCTTCTGTGATGTCTACAAAAGCATCCTTAGGATTTGTAGAAACTGTGGCTTTAACTTTAAATTTAGGGAACTGTTTTCCGACTCCGAGCATTTTATTTCTCCTTAATGATCTGAAATTTTCACTACTTATAACATCCCTCAGGGCCCAGCCAAATGAATTTTACGCCCAATTGCTAAGCGCTTAAATAGTAGCTAATTTCAGCTATATGATTGTATTTATTACAGGGGCTACTGCAGGCTTTGGTTTGGCAATGCTAAAACGCTTTATCGACAGGGGCGACAAAGTGATTGCGGTGGGTAGGCGAGAAAATATTTTAACCGATCTTAAGGCTCAATACGGTGATCGCTTGCACCCATTGGTAGTCGATATTCAAAACAAAGATGAGCTTTTAAATAAAATTGCAGCTCTGCCTGAACCCTTTAAGGCAATTGATGTTTTAGTTAACAATGCAGGTTTGGCTTTAGGTATGGATCCTGCTCAAAAAGCTTCTCTTTCTGACTGGGAACAAATGATTAATACCAATATCAATGGTCTTTTGTACTGCACTCATGCTCTTTTGCCGGGCATGCTAGAGCGCAAACGTGGACACATTGTGAACTTGGGATCAGTTGCAGGTGAGTTTCCCTATCCCTCAGGAAATGTGTACGGAGCCACTAAGGCCTTTGTTCATCAAATGAGTTTGAACTTAAGAGCAGATTTGGTGGGCACTCCTATAAGGGTTACATGCGTAGAACCTGGTATGTGTAGTGGGACGGAGTTTTCTCAAGTGCGCTTTAAGGGAGATCAAGAAAAAGCGGATTCTGTATATAAGGGTGTTCATGCTCTTTCAGCAGATGATGTTGCAGAAACAGTAGAGTGGGTTGTGACACGGCCTTCGCACGTAAACATCAATGTGATTTCTGTGATGCCCGTTCAACAGGCTTTTGGTCCTTTTGCTGTAAGTCGCAAAACAACTTAAGGGCTTGTAGGCCGGCTGCCATCAGTAGGTGGAAGTTGGCTTTGCCCATCTGGAGCAATCATTGGATCTTTTCCTTTGAAGTCGCCTTTAATTCTTCCGCGTAATTTGCTTTTAGGTTTTTCCATCTCACCCTTTACGCTTGCAGTTGTTTTGCTTATTTGGGGCGCTTCAGATTGTGAGGATTCTGAACTTGCAGAACTGTTTCCAAATCCAAGTTGATTGAATGACAGAGCTGCTATGAGTAAAAAAATGCTTTTCATCGATAAACTCCTTACCTTCGCTCTATTCTAACCTGCATATTCTAAAGACGTTATGATAAGCATCAGTAAAATTAGATCTTTTTAATAAACTCAGAGCTAGGAAAGCGAAAACGTGGGCCGTATATACCATTGGGAGCGCGTTTGCCGGCACTTATAACCATAACTGGCACAGCATCGCTGGGAAGCTTTAGGAATTTTTTAAGTCGACTCGAGTCGTATCCTTCCATGGGACATGAGTCATATCCTGCAGCACTGAAGGCCATCATGAGGTTTTGGCACGCAAGTGCCGTGCTTTTAACGGCCCAAATTTGCATGCCATGTTGGCTAGTGGGTTCGCGTGGCGTGGCTTCTTTGAGTCCTCTAAAAAAGAATATAAGTTTTTTTACATAGCCAAATAATCCGAGCGGACCCATGGAATAAAAAAATGGAACAATTTTGCTGTAATAACTTTTTGCAGATTGAGGGATTATAGCTCCTTCAGCTTCTGATTTAGCAAATTGCTCTAACATGCGTTTGCGGTTTTTTTTCCAAGTACTCGTGCGAGCCACACATGCGATCAAAACAGGCGCTGTGGTTGCTGCCGGTTGCGAAAGACAAATTTGAGCCACTTCTTTTTTCGCAGCTTCAGAATGTATCCAGTAGAATTCCCAAGATTGTAAATTAGAAGAATTCGGAGCAAGCAAAGCAGCGTCTAAGCATTTTTGAACAACTTCGTCAGGAACTTTTTCATCTTTATAAACCCGCACACTGCGTCGATTGTTCAGGATGGTACTAAAGGCCTCCCAAGACACTTCAAGAGCTTTTTCTTGATAGCTAGTAGAAGGTGCTTTTTTGAGAATGCTTTCTTCGATCATATTGAGCTATCATTAGTAGCACATGAACTACGGCGACGGCATTCTTTGTATATCAGGCCTCAATAAAAAATATGTCGATGGCTTTCAGGCACTCTTTGATGTGAATCTTAGAATACATACGGGAGAAATTTTTGCACTCTTAGGCCCAAATGGAGCAGGTAAGACAACTCTTATTAAAACAATTTGCGGAATTTCAAATCCAAGTTCCGGAAGCATTATGGTTAAAGGTTTTGATGTTGTTAAAGAACCCATGCAAGCTCGTTCGCTTATTGGATTAGTGCCACAAGAATTAACAACTGATGCCTTTGAATCTGTTTGGAATGCCGTGTGTTTTAGTCGCGGATTGTTTGGCAAGGAGCCCAATCCTGCTTTGATTGAAAAAATTCTTCGAGACTTATCCTTATGGGAAAAGAAAGATAACAAGCTCATGACATTGTCTGGGGGAATGAAACGACGCTTGATGATTGCCAAAGCGCTTTCTCACGAACCAGAGGTTTTATTTTTAGATGAACCAACAGCTGGCGTAGATGTAGAGCTACGCAAAGATATGTGGAAACTCGTGCATAGATTAAGAGAGTCTGGAGTGACAATTATTTTAACCACTCATTACATTGAAGAGGCTCAAGAAATGGCAGATCGAATTGGGGTCATCAATCAAGGTAAACTCATTTTGGTTGAAGAAAAACAAAAGCTCATGAAAAAGCTTGGTAAAAAGCAACTCACCATTGATCTAAAGGAGACCCTAGAGAGTATTCCACCACGATTGAGTGAGTTTTCATTAAGTCTTGAGGGCCCACGACTCATTTATAGTTATAACTCAGAGAAAGAGGACAGTGGTATCCCGCGATTGTTGGAACAACTAAATATGGAAGGTATAAAAATCCAAGATCTTTATACAAAAGAATCTTCGCTAGAAGAAATCTTTGTTTCATTGGTGCAAAAGTCATGAATTTAAGAGCTATTAAAACAATCTACCAATTTGAAATGGCACGTATGTGGCGCACCTTGGGGCAAAGTGTGGCTTCGCCTGTAATTTCTACTTCGCTTTATTTTATTGTTTTTGGATCTGCTATTGGCTCTCGAATTAGCAGTGTAGAAGGAATTGATTACGGTGCATTTATTGTTCCGGGTCTTATTATGCTTTCAGTATTAACTCAGAGTTTATCGAATGCATCTTTTGGAATATTTTTTCCTAAATTTACCGGCACAATTTATGAGCTGCTTTCTGCTCCAGTGTCTTATATTGAAATTATATTAGGATATGTAGGGGCAGCAGCTACTAAATCCATTATTTTGGGAGCCCTTATTTTAGCAACGGCTAGTTGTTTTGTTCCTTTTCATATTCAAAGCCCCCTTTGGATGCTTTTCTTCTTAGTCATTACAGCGCTTACTTTTAGTTTGTTTGGCTTTATCATCGGACTTTGGGCCGATAATTTTGATAAGTTGCAAATGATTCCATTGTTGATAGTAACGCCATTAACTTTTTTGGGAGGAAGTTTTTACTCCATCAACATGTTGCCTCCTTTTTGGCAAAAGGTCTCTATGTTTAATCCAGTGGTTTATTTAATCAGTGGCTTTCGTTGGTCTTTTTATGGAAGCTCGGATGTAAATATTTATACAAGTCTTAGCATGATAACAGTGATACTGGCGTTGTGTCTGGGAACGGTCTATGTGTTGCTCAAAACAGGATATCGTCTTAAAGACTAGATTTTTTTGCTAATCTTTTTTACTTCTTCAACGAGTAGCGAAGTCTCAGCTCGTTTTGTGTAGTCAACTTCAACAAACGCGTAGGTAATCACGCCCTGAGGATTAACAACGTAAGTTGCAGCAATAGGTAATTCCCAGTCAGAATTTCCGTTGAACTTATCAAGATCCAATCCCATTTCTTTATAAACGTTTTTAAGTTCAGTTGGGACTTTAAACACAAGACCAAATTTCTTACTCACACGTGCATTTGCATCGCTAAGAACATGCATGCTGAGTTTGTTTTTCTCCACACTAGCCATACTGCTGCTAGGAGTTTGAGGTGATATAGCCACCACACTGGCGCCTAATGCTTCGAGTTCGGGAAGTTTATTTTGAAGACTCGAAAGTTGCAGGTTGCAGTATGGGCACCATTCTCCACGGAAGAATGTAATAATCATGGGTCCTTTTTTAAGAAGCTCAGCAGAGGAGACTTCTTTTGAATCGGCATTGAGTAGTTTAAAGCTAGGAATTTTATCACCAGCTTTAAGAGCTTTCTTGGCAATGTCAGATTTGCGCAAGTCATCAGTCGCTTTATCCATAATTTTTCTGCGATCTTCAGGGTGGCGTTTTTTTGCTGAATCGGAAAGGGCTTTAAGGCTTTCGCTCAGTGGCTTTTCGGTTGGGGTTTTCTCTAGAGCGTAGATTGAAAACGCAGCAAATACAAAAGGTAAAAGTTTCAGATTTTGTGCATCGGACATCCGATAAGTTTATGGGCGTATTTATATAGGGTCAAGGGAGTAGGAACCGGCTGGGCTAGTATATATCAGCAAAGTTGTATGGCATTCATAGTTTCTATCTATTGGTTAGCACGGCTGGAATGTTGCACTGTGGATTTCAAGAGGAGAATTAAAATGAAAAAAATTATATTAAGTCTAGTATTGGGTACTGTTTACGCTGGAGCTGATGTGCATCCTGACCATCATCATGAACATCACCAAGGAGTGGAGCTTGTTGGTTCTACAGCAAACATTCCTAGCGTTAAGATTAAACTTGAAAAAGATCGTCACAGCACTACAGCTGTAAATTTGAAAGTTTCGGTGAACAATTTCTTATTTGCCCCTGAGCATGTGAATCAAGAACATCAGCTTGTAGATCGTGAAATCGGTCTTATTGTAGAAGGACATGCACACATCTATGTAAACGATGTAAAGCTTACACGTTTATATGGTCCGCACTACTTTTTACAGAACGTTAAGCAGGGTGATATCGTGCGAGTAGAGTTAAATTCTAACGATCATAGAGTATTTTTGGTAAATGGTGAGCGAGTAGCTACTACAGAAGAAATTGTACCCGAGCTTAGCGGTCATCACGACCATCACTAGTGACTTTGGTCAAATGGCTGAAGGCGGAAATCCAACACCTCAGCAAACTAGAGTTCAACCTTAAGAGCTGCTAGGGTTTTCCTAAATGGAAAATCAACCACAGTGTCCTAAGTGTTCATCAGCTTACGTATACGCTCAGGGTAACCTTTGGATTTGCCCTGAGTGTGCCCACGAATGGAGCCAACATGTTGCCGAAGTGGCAGCAGTAGACACGTCTATCCGCGATGCACACGGTAATGTATTGGCTGATGGCGATACGGTTTCGGTGATTAAAGACCTTAAAGTAAAGGGCTCTTCGTCCGTTGTAAAAGTCGGCACCAAAGTTAAGAATATTCAGCTCACAGACGGAGCTGATGGCCACAATATTGCCTGTAAAATCGATGGTTTTGGGGCCATGAACTTAAAGTCAGAGTTTGTCAAAAAAGTTTAAATTTCAAAGCCAAATTTTTCAAATGCAAATGATTTGCAATTGAATAAAGCCTCGCTTATATCTCTCTGCAGAGGATTTAGGTGTGCATAAAAATTTCTCCGTTCTGTTAATTTATTTCATTTCAAACTTGTCTCTTGCCGATGCCCTTGACCCAGCTGTTTTAAAGAAGTCCCCAATTGTGCTTTCAGGCGTGGAGTCACTCCACCGCTTTGAAGAGAATTTCGAAGTCGATGGCGCTGAGCTCAGCAAGGAATTAGTGGGCTTCAATTCTAAATCTGTCACTCCCAATGAAAAGGCCTCGGTAATTGTTTACAACATTCCACTAAGTTCCACGGTAGCTGAGACTAAGTTACAAAATAGTAATTACGATTGTGGATATTCAAAAGACGAGGCTGAAAACATTCAAGCTGCAAAATGTGTTTTTACCGAAAATAACAATGAGCGCGCTTACTCTGCAGCACAAGGATTCTTCACAGTACAAGATTTTCAGGATGCCGCTGTGAGTTTTGTTAATGTGTTTGAAGAAGCTTTCGGTGATCCCGCGCAATTGAGCGAAGTTAAGTTCTGGCGATCTACAGATTTGAACAATGAAGCCAACATCCAAGTGAAGTATCAGTGGACGGATACGCAAGGGGTAGCAAATATCAAATACATGTTTTGCCACAAACATGCGCATGGCGATGAGCTTGAGATGGATTGTCATCGTCAACGCGATATTGCAGATCCCTTTCAGCCCAATCGCTTAGCAAGAGCAGAGCGCTTTCAGCCTTAAGGTTCTACAGATATGAACTTATTTTTATTTTTTACTTTGTTATTATATTCATGTGGGGGTGGTCCAAATCCAGATCGAGATGCGCTCAATGATATTTCAAACAATCAAATTGTCGCAGGCGAAAAATTTGAATTTGTATCTCCAAAGGACAATTTATCTTTTGGAAATGGAACCGTCTCAGGACAGGGCTCACTGCGTTTTGCTCAAAGCCTAGAGTCTCCACAAACTAATTTTAACTTTAATCTCTTGTTTGAATTAGAAGATGGCGCTGCTTTAACTTTTGTTACACATTCAAATACTCTTTTAGGGGAAGGTGTGGAATTTAAGTTTCAAAGATTAGGCGCGCAGCTTAAGTTTTTTGTAACAAGTGCTGGAGTGACAGATGACTGGACGCAGTTTTTGTCTTCGTTAGATGTGAGTCAGCAAGTTTCTCTCTCGTTAGATGTGCACAACAACGAGGCTTTTGCACATGTAGTGTTTTGGAATCACTCAACGGGTGTAAAATTATTTGATTCTTCTGTAAATGCAGATGGCTTGGCGGGCCGAGGACAGGGACCGCATTGGGGTATGAAACTTGAGGGTGGAAAAGTTTTTAGTGTTCAAAAAGGACCCCCAAGAGATGATCACTAGTTTTAGAATATTCACTGCATTCTTTTTCGTAAGCGCTCTGGCAATAGCTCAGCAAAGTGGTGAAAATCATGCCGAACACTCAAAGCCATCTTTACTGGGTTCAAATAATGTCTTTCAAAATATTCAAGCTATGGCGGCACTAGATATAGTGTCAGATGTCTATACCTCCGTAGACAAAGACCGTGCCTACAATGTGAATGTCCGCTCGGCTGAGCTCATGTTTTATAGTCCCATAGATCAAAACTTTGATGGCACTATAGCTTTTGGCGGACATAATGAAGCAAATGGCTTTGTTTTTGAACTTCACGAAGGCTACTTGAGTTCTTCAACGTTTATTCCTTCCTCTCGTTTTAAAGTTGGAAAGTTTTTATTAGGAGTGGGGCGTCTTAATCAGCATCATCAACATGATTGGAATTTTACAACCGCTCCCAAAGTGCATAGTGAATTTTTTGCAGATGAAGCCGCTGCGGATACAGGTGTTGAGTATACTTATCTCTTACCCACAGAACATTTTTTCGAAATCACTGCAGGTGTAACCAGTGGTTATTGTTATGGACATTGTCATGGAACAGGTAAAAAACCTCCGCGACCTTTGTACTATGTGCATCCTGTTACATATTTTGAGCTATCACCTCAGTCGGGTATACAGCTGGGACTTTCTTATTTAACTCGAAGAGATGATTTGCAGGTTGAGACTCATCTCACAGGCTTTGACCTAGTTTATAAACAAAGGCGCGGAAAACTCTTGCGTTGGCTCCTGCAAACTGAAGGCTACTATCAAGAGCAAGCGGGCGGAGCGAGCAGTAATCTCAAACAAGTGGGCGCCTATCACCTTACTCAGTATGGATTGAATGAAAATTGGTCTTTGGGCTTAAGGTTGGATGCGTTCTCTGAACTAAGCAAAAAATTTCAAACAACGGGCGAACGTAGAAAAGATTTTGATTACGCCATTGTTCCTATTGTAACTTGGAAGCCTAGCGAGTTTTCGACATTTCGATTGAGTTACACTTTTGATGTAGACACCACACAAGGTGACTCAGATAAACAAAATCACCTAGCACAAGTGCAGTTAAGTTTTATTCTAGGAGCACATCCAGCTCATGACTTTTAATTCTATTCGAGCGCATGTACTTTTGTTTTTTGCAGTTTTACCATTCGCTCCGGTCTTTGCTGCTTTGCGAGTGATCACAACTCTCCCAGATTTTGTAGAAGTTATTGAGGCAGTGGGCGGATCTTCTGTAAAAGTAGAGTCGTTGTTGGATGGCTCTCAAGATCCACATTTTGTAGATGCGGTTCCTTCCTATGTGTCCAAGGTAGCTCGCGCTGATGTTTTGTGTGCTGTGGGACTAGACTTAGAAGTAGGATGGTTGCCTAAGGTTGTAAGTAAATCTGCAAATTCAAAACTTCAAAAAGGTGGAACGGGATTTTGCGATTTAAGTACTCGTGTAAATGTTCTTGAAAAAGCTGTAGGCAAGGTTGATCGCTCTATGGGTGATGTGCACGCAGAAGGCAATCCTCACTACAATTTGAGTCCAAGTGCTATGGCGCAAGCAGCACAGGAAGTACAGCGTGTATTAACGGCTCTTGAGCCGACGCAAAAAGAACTCTTCAAAAAAAATACCGAAGCATTTATCTTTAAAATGAAAACATTAAAGGCTGGGATTTTACAAAAGCTTAAGCCGCTACAAGGAAAGAAGCTGTTGCAATATCACAAAGAGTTTAGCTATTTCTTCCATGAATACGAACTCAAAGATATTGTAGCTCTAGAGGAAAAATCCGGAGTGCCTCCTTCGGCCGCTCGTATTGCAAATGTCTCTAAAAGAGCGCAGCAAGATAAGGTAGTGCTTTTATTGGCTTCGAATCAGGCCCCTCTTCATTCTATTAAAAAATTTACAGAGCTAAGCGCAATTCCCTATTTGCAAATACCAATTGGAGTTCATTTAGCAGCTGAAAATTTTAATAATATTGAAAAACTCCAAGAGCATATTGTGGCGCTCCTTTTGAATGCGCTTCCTTCACAAGGAGTTACTCCTTGATGCTCTTAGGTGAAAAGCTTGCACTTAAAACCCCCTCGGGCGAACTTTTGCAGCATCTTTCTTATCAGCTCAATAAATCTCAAATCTTATGTGTCATGGGTCCCAATGGGTGTGGCAAATCTACTTTTTTAAAACATGTTTTTAATCAACATAGATTCTTAAATCCAAAGCTTAAGATTTCTTATCTTCCTCAAACACACAATAAAGATTTTTTTGTACCACATACACTGCAAGAAATTTCGACTCTTGCATTAAAATCTAAGAAATTACCCACTCTTTTCGAAGCTTATTTACCACAAAAAATTTCTAAGCGTTTGTGGAATCTGGCAAGTGGAGGAGAGCGTCAGCGCGCTTTGCTTTTACAGGTTTTGTCTGCTCCTAGTGATATTTATTTGTTGGATGAACCCTTTAATCATTTAGATTCTATAGCGATTGAAGAATTTTCAAAATTAATCAATCTTTTAACACAAGAAAATGGCAAGTCTTTTGTTATAGCTACTCACGTAGTTCCCCAAACTTTAGATACTCGTTTCGTTCAAAATTTGAACTTCATAAAAATAGATAAAGGAGTGCAACAACATGCTTGAGCAACTTCTTGAAAATTTAAATTTGTATCTTCCAAATTTTTTAGCCACACTTGCAAGTGCCTCCGCTCTCTCTATGTTGGGCTTTTTGCTGCTCAGCAGGGGCGAAATGTTACAGTCTATAGTGGTCAGTCAAGCCTCAGCACTGGGTGCGACTTTAGTTTTGGCACTGTCTTTGAGTATGGGCGTTTCTATAGGAGAGTTTACTCTTTTACCCATATTAGGTTCGGTTGTTATGGCTATATTCGTTTTGCTTTTACTAAAGAGCTTATCTTTAAATTCAAAATCACTGCTTTCTCTAATACTGATGGCAGCTTTTATTTTTAGTCTTTCGCTCAATTACTTAATTACTGCTGCAGTACCTTCTTTAGAGGCTCACTTTGTAAGTGCATTTTTGGGAGATATAGCCACGGCTTCTGCTCCGTCTGCTTGGTATCTTTGTGTCCTGTCCATACTTTTTATTCTGACCTTCGCTTATAGATGGAAGCGCTTAATGCTTCAGGCCTTTTGGCTGTCTCTGTCGGATACAAAAATCTCTAGAGGAACGGAGATTCTATATGTTTTGTTTTCAGCTTTTTTGATTGTAGAAGCTACGCGTATTTTTGGCTTTTTATTTACGGCAAGTTCTATTTTAGTTTTTCCTCTCGCGCTTAGCTTATCTCTTAAGAAAGCTCAGTTTCTTAAACGAAAGCTATTTTTACTAAGCGTTTTTACTCATCTGTGTGCATTTATTTTGGCTTTACAGCTTTCTAACTTACCTACTTCGGCTCTTTTATGTGTGGCGCAATTTTTTGTGGGTGGGCTTTTAGTGTTCGCAAGTCAAAGGTTTTCCAAACAAAAAAATCTAGGAATGGGTTATTGAATCATGCAAAGTCTCAAATCAAAATCAAAAGTTAAAAGTACCTGTAGTCATGGCAAAGAGGGCGCATTGTTGGCCTCGGCAATGGAAAAGCTAAAGGCGAGCGGACTTAAGTTAACCGAAGTAAGAAAATTAGTTTTAAGTTATTTAACTCATTCTCACGGACCATTTACCATTGAAGAAATCCATGCCGGCATACGTATTAAAAATTGCGATCTTGTTACTGTGTATAGAACTCTAGATGCTTTAGAGGCCGTGGGTTTAGTGCGAAAGTACGAAATTGGAGATCGCATTGCACGTTTTGAATTTCATTGTGCCGAACACCCGCATCATCATTTGATTTGTAAGAGTTGTAAAAAGGTTGAGGTTGTTGAAGCCGATATTTTGCATGACATAAAGAAAATTGCACTTAAGAAAGGTTTTGCTTCTTTAAGCACATCTGTTGATTTATTTGGGACATGCAATAACTGTGTTCCGTAGTGAATTCTAACTTAGTAACTGTTGCCGTGATTAGAGGCACGAGCCGTATGCGTAAAGCTTTCTATCAAATCTACAAGCTTTGAGATTGTTTCAAATGTTTGCGCTTCCGTATCAAATTTGCAGGCGTAGCTTATGCGTTTAATGCCTTCTGCAATGTCCACTATTGAACGTACAATTTCTACTTTGTTGTCGATAAAGAGTTGAGCGGTGAAGTACATGCGCAAGGTAACCATGTCGCCTTGTTTGAGTTCAGTTTTGCTATCCATTCTAAAACGAAGACCCGATTTAGAAATATCGTCTGCAAAAATCATGGTTTCTTTGATGCCGTTTTCAACAACAAAACAACCTACAAAACTTTCAAAAACATAACGTTCGTACTCGCGGCGAATTTTTTCTTCTTTTTCTTTGCGATGCTTAGAAAGTTGAATCACATTATTGTCTTCGCTCATTTAAATACCCCAGTAGCTTTTCGGGTATATGAAGCTAATTCTTAACCGCTGATGGAATCTTTTATATATGAGCAGATTCTTAATAAATGTAAGGGTTTACGAGCTCGTATTGGAGCGCACAATTGTTTCTATATCGTTCTTAGCAAGGAAGGTATCGCAACGAGAGTTCACTGTAAGGGGATCAGGTATGGCAACTAGGCTGGGAGCTGCTTCGCCATTGCTCAAACTTTCATACTTAATTGTGAGCTGGAGTGTGCATGTGTAGCTGGGCTCTTTGCGTTTAGACTTTGCAAGCACTTTGGTTTTTTTGCTTTGTTTCCACTTAATGTCGATGTGTGTGATGTTGGTCTCAGAGTGATTGATTTCTTTGATAGCGGTGGGGATTTTTTTAAGCCAGGCTTTCATCACTTTGCTATCTGAAACGAAGTAACCTTTTCGTTTGCTTTTGGTTTTTATAGAAGGAGCTCCCCAAGCTTGGAGAGAGAGGCTGCTTAGAGCGAAAACGGTAAGTGTTTTTGAAAGCATTCCTTGCACGAAAAGAAAGTAACGCAATGCGTTAAATAGGTCAAGCCTAGAATGAAAAGTATCTTCAAATATGCGTGTTAAGAGTTTGGAAGGAGATCGTTCTCTTTAGGTAAATACATGAATTAAATAAGGAATTTATTTCAAAGTGAAGCCGCCCTTAGCGACACAAAAACATGAGCAGAGTTTTTTGTAAGAGCCACTAAAGTCGGGGCTTTTGCGATTAGCAGCACGTGGGTCGTTGATTAATTTTCCATCTGCATCAAGGTTTGTAGGAGTGCTTTTTCCTATTTGATGACTAAAAAATCCGTTGTCGTCTTGTCTATAGAAGTGAAAATCATATCCGACATCAAGTTCCATAAGTCCTACAAAAAGCATCACACTGTATTCATTCTTCCCGCACATTGCAGAGGGAGCTTCTGTTTCACTAGGGCACTCAACGGCTTTTGCTTTGCCTTTGGAGTCACTTAGTACGCCATCACTCAGCAGTGAGCAACCATCGTGAGCCTCATATCCATCAGGAGACTGAGGTGTGTAATAAGAGTTAAAATCTTGAATGGCGTAAGTATAACAATTGTTGGCTCTTGGCTTAGTGGGATCGTAAGTGGGTTCCGCGCCTGTTGTGTCCCATTCAACTCCTTTAGGTGGGTATCGTTTGTCCTCCAAGGGATTCGCAGAACTTAGCTGCGCAGCAACTGAGAGCAATAAAAACAGAGCTAAATGAGTATACAAGATTGCAGTATTTTACCTTATAGCAACTATCAGAGCTAATCTAAAAAATGAGTACGAGTGGGGTATATGGGCTCTGACCCTTCAATTTGTGTCTAAGGTGTAGAATTCTTAAACACAAATTTTCATTTTCAAATTTTATGCGAGACTCTTTGCTTCTGGTCCTACATTTCGAGGTCCAAAAACTTCACTGGCTTGAAGACCGTTATCTAAGACAGTTTTTACTCTTTGGCAGGAAGGGTCTGAGGCAACAAGACATTCCCATTCGCTTTTACCCGCGTTTTTAAGTGATTGATAAGCGGTTCCGCGACAGCCTCCATAACATTGTTTGCTCTCCATCAGCTCACATTTTTTACAATCTCCTTGAATGAATTCTCCGAGATTGCGCACAACTGTGAGCCACTGAGATTCAAGAATATCTTTAAAGGATGTTTCGTATAAGTTTCCAAGTGGAGTTTCAATACCTGGACACGGCTTAACTGTACCGTCTGCATGCACATCAACGCGCATCATGTTTTCGTAACAGACCCCCGCAACATAAGGAGGACGTGGAATCCATGCTTCATAGCCTTGAGCAATGTCTTGATCTAATATTTCATGGAAGAAACTCTCTAATCTTTCTTTACTTACCACAAGGTATTCGTTGTTTTTTGCAAAACCCTGAACCTTGGTTACTTCAATATGGCTATATAAGTTAAAGGCCCTTAGTTGTGTAATAAGCTCAGGAAGATACTCAATATTGAGTTGTGTGATAACAGACTCAACTCCCAATCGAGTTTGGCCTTCGGGGCAGTCACGGTTAAAGCCAGCTTCCATAAGTTTGTAAATCAATCGTTTTTGTTTTTCATAGGATTCAGCAGGAGTACCGCCGGCACCCGAAAGCGTTTTATGAATTTCACAAAACTTTTCGTACCTTGGATCGCTTGAGTCTACAAAGGGAACGTTAAGTTTGGTGAGAATGTTTACTCCGCGATCATTTAATTCGTTTAGTTTGCTCTCGTCCATCAATGCGCCATTGGTAACAAAGGTTACGAGCAAGTTTTTACTCACGCAGTGATCAATAATCTGCATATGATGCGGAGCTGTTAGAGGTTCAAAGGTTCCATTAATAGTTACAGCCTTAGCGCCAAGAGAAACTCCCTGATCAATCCAGCCTGCCATCTTAATAGGCCACTCGGGATCTTTAAAAGGTTCGGGCATTCCGTTTTTAAGTTTTTCTGTGCGTGGCCTATCTTTAAACTCAGGACTTCCCACATAACAATAAGGACAGGCCCAGTTGCACGCTACAGGGGTGTTTACTTTGATGCCCATGCGAAATAATTGATTCGTCTTGGACATTTCATAAAAGTCTTTGTTGCTTAAGTTAAATCCTTTGAATTTCGGTATTTTTTTCATTTTCTATTTTCCTATATGTTTTAATCGGTTCTGTTTTTTGAATAAGTTCCATAAACTGTCGACTTACACTTTCATCATGAATTTTGCTAAAGATAGCTTCTGCAAATCCTTCTGAAAGACCTGCTTTTCGAGCCATTAATCTTCTCGAATCCAAAAGTTCATCAAAACGTTTTTTGTCATAAACGGGATGACCACTTTGCTTTTTGGAGTGAGCAACTTGTCGAGAAATTTCTTGTCTCAACTTTAGCTGCTGAACAAGCACTTGATCAATGTGATCTATATGTTTGCGTAGGGTGGAAAGTTCCACGGCACTTGCTTCTTGGGTGTCATTGATCTCAGCTATAAATCGTCCTAATTCTTGAGGAGTTAATTGCTGAGAAGCATCTGTAAGAGCCTGCTCAGGAGTTAAATGAGATTCAACCATGTATCCATCGAAAAGATCCAAGGCTTTAAAGTTTTTGATTTCAGACATGATGACTTCTCGATTGCCGTACAAGTGACTTGGATCGAGATACATTTTAGAGTGGGGGAAATACTTTTTGATGTCTCTTACCCAATCCCAAAGAGGTGCATTTCTAAAAAGTGGGCTTTCGGTTTTAACCCCCCTAAAACAATGATCAACTTTCAGTCCATGATTTTGCGCTCTCAACGTAGCGCCTATCCATAATTGAAAATCACAGGCATAAGGGTTTTTAATCAAAACTGTTGAGCTAGGTGCTAGCTCACTCATTCTTTTAAAAAGTGCTTCGAGCAAATCTGGTGAGCAAACGCTTCGCGCGCCAATCCAAAGTTTTTTAATATTATGCTGAATACAGGCATCTATGTGCTCTGGAAGGCTAACTTCTACGGCAGCTTCTAATCCAAATTTACTTTGTATAGAAGCAAGTGTTGGGAGTGCACTTTCTCCACGGCCTTCAAATGCTCCCGGCAAGGTGCGAGGTTTCCAGATACCTGCTCGAAAAGTTTTAACATTTGGCAATAAAGTGAGCTGTTCGGCCAATCTAAACATCTCTGTATCTGATTCAAATGAGCAAGGGCCAGCAATTAGGTGAGGAGTTGTCATAGCGATGTCCTTTCTTCGCGTGTTATAAATTTTAATTTTTGCAGGGCTTGATTGCAGGAAGTCTCAAGTTCGTTAAACTCTGCGCCTGCAAATACAATGTGACCATGTCCACGAGAAGATACCGGAGCTCTCAATAAAAGCTCTCCTACTTGATCGTAGATTTGGTGTTCTTGATAGAAGGGAAGTTGAGTGATTTCTTTTTCGCCCTTAACTTCTTTTAGAATTCCGGCTTCACTCCAAAGGCTGTGAGTGATAACTGGAGCGCATTTGATGTAAGTAGAAGCAAGTTCTTCACCTTGACCGCGAGCAATAAGTGCATCGATCAAATCAAAACC